>CAMBAL010000013.1 GCA_945864225.1 uncultured Blautia sp.
AGCGCATCGTAGGAGAACTCTAATCCATTAAATCCGAAAGTAAATTTACGCAACCTTTGAAACAGAAAATGATTGACAAAAGAAAGAAAAAAGGAGTATACTGTAACTAATTTAACAAGGGCAAACCTGTCGAAAGGCAGGGACGCAAAGCCAGGGGTCTAAAGTCCGGTATATAATTTGGAAAATGATATACGGAATATGATAGCCGGTTGCCGCATTAAATTCCGGTTTAGTGACGTAATTCAGGAACAGATCAGAGAATATTTGTATGCGTATGTGGTAACCGTTTATGAAAATAAACGGTTTTTTATATTTATAAGAACAAAGCGGATACTGAAAAAATCTGATATGACACAACTGCTCTGGCTGCGTAAAATTCTATTGTTACTATGGACAATAACAATCTGTTTGATAGATTGCTGTATACGTTGGTTTTATCAGAGGAGATGTGCGAAGATGAAGAAGAAAATTGCGAAAATACTCAGTAGTAAAAAATTTGCATGTGGTTTTGCAGCTGTTGCGCTGACTGTAATCATTGGCAGTGCGGTGGTACTGCAGCAGTCGGTTCCGTCTGTGGAAATGCCGGTATATGATGCAGATCCGATTATGGAGGTATCTCTGGAAGAGGAGGCTCCCCCCCTTGGTTCTGCTCCGAAAACAACAACCAAAACAACTAAGAAGACAACCAAAAAGAATGTAAAATTATCCAGGGCTGCAACCAAAACCTACAGCAAGAAAATTCCGACAACCAAGAAAACAACCAAAAAAACAACGACGAGCAGTACCAAAAAAGTAACCACTCAGACAACGGTTGCTACTGCAAAAAGGGAAAAATATACAAAAAAATCAAAAGTAAAAGTAGTGACAACAACCGTTACTACAACAGTTAAGACTACAACAACGAATCTGGCCGTTACTACTGCTGCAGCAGTTAAGACATCGTCTGTAAATAATACAGTTCCGAAAGGAAAGTATGAAGTGAGTGTTGCCGCGGCAGCACCAAAGGCAGATACGCGGGTTCTGAATGCCTTCCGGACTCTGGGATTTAAGGTATATGTAGATTCTTCCGTATCCTATTCGGGATTGTTTGATGCATCTGCAAGAAGTATTACCCTTAAATCCCAGGATGATACCATTTATCATGAACTTGGTCATTTTCTTGCATTTATTGCCGGAAATGCAGATAAGACTACGGATTTCAAAAATATTTATGCGGCTGAGAAGAATCTGTACACGGGCGCTAATAAATCCTATGTAACTCAGAACAGTGCAGAATATTTTGCAGAATCTTTTAAGAATTATACCCAGAGTGCAGGAACTCTTAAGAGTGTCCGGCCAAAAACTTATTCAGCGATCAGCGCAGCTCTGAATAAGGTCACAACAGAACAGGTCACAAAAGTTCAAAAACTGTATTCTGTATTCTGGAAATAAATAGTTTCTGTCGTTTCATTTCGGCGGTATCTGTGAAGATACCGCCTTTTTTATATTACAGGAAAGTGCTCCGCATTTTCCTGTAATATAAAAATGTTTTTCTGTAATTATGAAAAAAATTCTTCTGTTTTGTATCATATTTTTATGATTTTTTATGTTCCGTACATAGGTGGACAGATTGAAAAAAATGTGTTAGAATACAGTTCGAAAATACTAAAAGAGTGGAGACATGGTATTTTGTGTCACTGCATCATACGATTTAGCCGCTGCATCATGCAGTACAGAGCAGAAAAAGACGGATCCGCAAGGATTCTGATGTTCTTGTCTATTTCAGACAGAGTATCCCGTAGAATTAATGATAAAATTTGTAAAAGTCCCGGTATATGATATCTCGCAGGAGATATAGGAACAGCAGATATGAAACAGAATATGCCCGTGTACAGTCGTTCACGGACATGGACTTTTATAACTGGTATATCGTTTTTTGAATAACAATTTCCTTCGTTTGTCTGTATTTTTAAATTCGCATATTGTGTGAATGGTATAGTTATTTGTGAGACGATGTATTAACAGGGTCTGCAGGAGCAGACAGTTGCAGTTAGATGTGTATAATAGAAGGCTGAGGGAAAATTTATGAGAGAAAAGTACGAATCATTATCGTTGGCAGTCTTAAAAGATCTTGCCAAAGCCAGAGGTTTAAAAGGAGTTTCTGCATTGCGGAAACCTGAATTGGTTGAGCGTATGCTTGAGGAAGATGCAAAAGAAGAAAACCAGAGACCATCTGAAGTGAAAACCGGGGAGAAACCGGCAGCAGGAAATCCTGCCGTTGAGAAAAAAACGACGGAAAGACAAGCACGCAGTCTGCCTGCATCGGACAGGCCATTCAGGGACAATGCAGCGAGAGACAATCAGTCCAGAGAAGGCCAGTATAGAGAAAATCAGCCGAGGGATAATCAGCCCAGAGAAGGCCAATATAGAGAAAATCAGTCCAGAGAGGGTCAGTCCAGAGACAGCACCGACCGGAATATCTCCGACAGCTCCTACCGTATCCCGGCAGAGACGGTACAGCTGGACAGCGGCGAAAAGGCCAATGGTATCCTTGAAGTAATGCCGGACGGTTTTGGATTTATCCGATGCGAGAATTACATGCCGGGAGAGAATGATATCTATGTATCTCCGTCACAGATCCGTCGTTTTAATTTAAAAACCGGTGATATCATTCAGGGAAATATCCGGATCAAAACACAGGGAGAGAAATTCAGCGCTCTTCTGTATCTGACATCCATCAACGGATTTCATCCCAGTGAGGGTCAGAGACGATACAATTTTGAGGATATGACACCGATCTTTCCGAATGAAAGACTGGTGATGGAACGTCCGGGCGGAACCATGGCCATGAGAATCGTGGATCTGATCAGCCCGATCGGCAAGGGCCAGAGAGGAATGATCGTGTCTCCTCCGAAAGCCGGTAAGACCACACTTCTGAAAGATGTGGCAAAATCTATATTGAGAAATAATCCATCCATGCATCTGATCATCCTGCTGATCGATGAACGTCCGGAGGAAGTTACAGATATCAAGGAAGCAATTCACGGACCGAACGTAGAAGTTATCTATTCTACCTTTGATGAACTTCCGGAACATCATAAGAGGGTATCAGAAATGGTAGTGGAACGAGCACGCCGTCTTGTAGAACACAAAAAAGATGTGACGATTCTCCTGGATTCGATCACAAGACTGGCAAGAGCATACAATCTGATTATTCCGCCAAGCGGCAGAACCCTGTCCGGCGGTCTTGATCCTGCTGCTCTCCATATGCCGAAGCGGTTCTTTGGTGCAGCCAGAAATATGAGAGAAGGCGGAAGTCTTACCATTCTTGCGACTGCACTTGTGGATACGGGAAGCAAGATGGACGACGTTATTTATGAAGAATTTAAGGGAACCGGAAACATGGAACTGGTGCTCGACCGCAAACTTCAGGAAAAACGTGTATTTCCGGCAATTGATATTCAGAAATCCGGTACCCGCCGTGAGGATCTTCTTCTCAGCCGCGAAGAGCAGGAGGCAGTATACAATATGCGTAAGGCGCTGAACGGTATGAAACCGGATGAGGCGGTAGAACAGATTCTGAATATGTTTTCCAGAACACGGAATAATGCAGAATTTGTGCAGATGGCGAAGAAACAGAAATTTTCTTAATGATGCAGAAAATTTTATAAACAGCTTGCATTTGGCAGGGGAGTATGTTATAATCAGAAAGCTGTTTAATAGTGAATTCGTCAAATGAATACGAATAGAAATACAATAATCATAGAGAGGTGAAAATCATGAGAGAAGGAATCCATCCGAATTATTATCAGGCAACTGTAACCTGCAACTGTGGTAACACATTCGTTACCGGTTCTACCAAATCTGATATCCACGTAGAAATCTGCTCCAAATGCCATCCGTTCTACACAGGACAGCAGAAAGCAGCTCAGGCTCGCGGACGTATCGATAAGTTCAATAAGAAATACGGCCTGAATAAATAATCAAATAATTATAGACGTAATGTGAAGGTTGAGGTTGGGAAATCTCAACCTTTCTTTGCACCTGGGCAGAAATATGCTGTCCGTTCAGAACATTAGGAGAATTATATGAAATCATCGAATATTGGTGGTCAGGCAGTCATGGAAGGAATCATGATGCGGCATAAGGATAAGTACTCGATTGCTGTCCGACGTCCTGACAATGGAATTGAGCTGAAGACAGAGGATTACAAATGTATATTTGGAAAAGCTGCTTTCTGGCGTAAGCCGATTATCCGCGGTGTGGTAAGTTTTGTGGATTCTCTTGTAATGGGAACCAAATGTCTGATGTATTCCGCTGAAATCGTGGGAGATGAAGAGGACGAGGACTATGCGGCCAAAACCGCGCATCTTTCCGAAGAAGAAAAAGCAGCGAAGAAAGCAAAGGAAGACCGGCAGTTCCAGTGGCTTCTGTATGTGACGGTTGCAATTTCGATCGTCGTTTCCATTGGAGCATTTATGCTTCTGCCGTATGTACTTGCAAGTCTTTGCAGGAAGGTTGGAGCATCTGAGATTGTTGTCACAATTGTGGAAGCGTTTGTCAAGCTGGCATTGTTTATGGGATATATGCTTCTGATCTCCAGAATGAAGGATATCCAGAGAACGTTTATGTATCACGGAGCCGAACACAAATGCATCAATTGCGTAGAACACGGGCTTCCGCTTACAGTTGAAAATGTCATGAACAGTTCCCGTCAGCATAAGCGCTGCGGTACCAGCTTTTTATTTCTGGTCATGCTGGTGAGTATTGCATTGCATTTTGTATTTGTTCTGGTTCCGGTTTACTGGGTGCGTTTATTTGGCCGTCTTCTGATGGTTCCGGTGGTGTCCGGAATTTCTTTTGAGATCATTCAGTGGGCAGGCAGAACAGACAGTAAATTTGCAGATATTATGAGCAGACCGGGACTTGCTATGCAGAAGCTGACAACGAAAGAACCGACACCGGATATGGTAGAGGTTGCGATCAAAGCAGTCGAAGCAGTATTTGACTGGAAGGCTTATTTAAAAGAAGAGTTTGGTGTGGAAGTGGAAGATGCAGAGTCGGACATGGATGTACATCAGACAACAACAGAAACAGTATCTTCCGGTATTTCAGAAACAGTCGTGACAGGGGAAGCAGCACATGGGAACATTTAGAGCGCTTCTTCAGGAAGGCACGGAAATTCTGAAAAAAGCCGGAATCGGGGAAGCCGGGCTTGATGCCTGGCTCCTTCTGGAATATACCAGCGGAAAAAACCGCGCATGGTATTATGCCCATGACTGCGAGGAGATGGAGTCGGAAACGGCAGAAAAATATCTTCAATTATGCCGGAAACGTGCAGAACACGTTCCTTTGCAGCATTTGACTCATCGGGCTTTTTTTATGGAATATGAATTTTATGTGGATGAAAATGTTCTGATTCCCAGACAGGATACAGAAGTACTTGTGGAGATTGCCGGTAACCTTCTGAAAACCAGAGAAAATCCGGTGATTCTGGATATGTGTACAGGTTCCGGATGTATTCTGATCAGTCTTCTGGCAGATAAGAAAGACAGCTTTGGGGTTGGGGTTGATGTTTCATCTGCAGCACTTTCGGTTGCCCGACGGAATGCACAGGCAATCGGTGTGTCAGAACGTGCGCATCTTATAGAAAGTAATCTGTTTTCCGGTGAATTTTTTCAGGGAAAAGATGGAAATGCACCGGAGAAATATGATATGCTTATTTCAAATCCTCCTTATATTCCGACAGAAGAAATCAGGGGACTTATGGAGGAAGTGCGTCTTCATGATCCGGTGCTTGCATTGGATGGACATAGAGACGGACTTTATTTTTATCGTATGATCACCAGGGATGCCGGCAGATACCTGAAGCCCGGAGGATGGCTTCTGTATGAGATTGGCTGTGAGCAGGGCAGTGATGTGTCGGCATTTATGAAACAGGCCGGTTTTACATCGGTGGAAGTGAGACAGGATCTGGCAGGACTTGACAGAGTAGTTCTGGGACAGATGCCGGAGTGATTATTTACATCAGGAGGACAAATCATGTTTGACAAATTGGAAGATCTGCTTATCCGCTTCGATGAAGTATTGAATGAGCTGGGAGAGCCGGGAGTTACCGACGATCCGGAACACTTCCAGAAGCTGATGAAAGAGCAGAGTGAGCTGCAGCCCATTGTGGATGCATATAAAGAATATAAGAATTGTAAAGAAACCATCCAGGACAGTCTTTCCATGCTGGAAGAAGAGAAGGATGAAGAAATGCGTGAGATGCTGAAGGAAGAACTTTCGGATGCAAAGAAACGCGTGGAAGAACTGGAAAGAGAGATTAAGATTCTTCTCCTTCCCAAGGACCCGAATGACAACAAGAACGTTATTGTAGAGATCCGCGCAGGTGCCGGCGGTGATGAAGCAGCTCTTTTTGCAGCGGAAATTTATCGTATGTATGTGAAGTATGCAGAATCTCTTCGCTGGAAGACTGAAATGATGAGCCTGAATGAAAACGGAATCGGAGGCTTCAAGGAAGTGACATTTATGATCACCGGAAACGGGGCTTATTCCCGGCTGAAATACGAGAGCGGCGTTCATCGTGTACAGCGTGTTCCGGAGACAGAATCCGGCGGAAGAATCCATACCTCGACATGTACCGTTGCAATTATGCCGGAGGCAGAGGAAATTGATTTTCAGCTGGATCTCAATGACTGTAAATTTGATGTGTTCCGTGCTTCCGGAAATGGAGGACAGTGTGTCAACACGACAGACTCGGCAGTGCGTCTGACGCATATTCCGACAGGCATTGTAATCTCCTGTCAGGATGAGAAGTCTCAGCTTAAGAATAAGGACAAGGCATTGAAAGTGCTTCGTTCCCGTCTCTATGAGATGGAGCTGGCTAAACAGCATGATGCAGAAGCAGAAGCGAGAAGAAGTCAGATCGGTACAGGGGATCGTTCCGAAAAGATCCGTACCTATAACTTCCCGCAGGGACGTGTGACCGATCATCGCATTAAGCTGACGATTCACCGGCTTGAGAGTGTTTTGAACGGAGATCTGACGGAAATCATTGACAGTCTGATCGCGGCAGATCAGGCAGCGAAACTGAGTAATCTGCAGAATGATAACTGAGAGTTCTGAAAAGCCCTCCGGGCAGAAATCCTTCTCATGTGTATTTTGCAGTAAACATTTTTACCGGAAAATCAGCGAGTTTAGACTGAAGGAAGTCATATGCATATGATATAAGTATGAAAGGAACAGGAATATGAAAAAAACAGCACTTGTAATTATGGCGGCAGGAATTGGAAGCCGTTTTGGAAAAGGAATCAAACAGTTGGCGCCGGTGGGACCGAACGGGGAGATTATCATGGATTATTCCATTCATGATGCACTGGAGGCAGGATTCAATAAAGTAGTGTTTATTATCCGTAAGGATATTGAAGAGGAGTTCCGTAAAGTCATCGGCAACAGAATTGAAAAGATCACAGAGGTTGCCTATGCATTCCAGTCACTGGAGGATCTTCCGGAAGGATTTACAGCTCCACAAGACCGTACCAAGCCATGGGGAACCGGCCAGGCAGTACTGGCAGCAAAAAAAGTGCTGGATGAGCCGTTTGCCGTGATCAATGCAGATGATTATTATGGAAAAACTGCTTACAGAATCGTACATGATTATCTGGTACAGGAACAGCCGCAGGATGGTCTGCTTCATATCTGTATGGCAGGATTCCGCCTTGGAAATACACTCAGCGATAACGGAAGCGTAACAAGAGGTATCTGCCATATCGAGGATGGAGCTCTGACAGGTGTGACAGAAACGCATGATATCTTTAAAACCGCTGACGGTGCAGAAACCCGTGCGGAAGACGGCACTGTCACTCCGTTAAACACAAAGAGCCTTGTTTCCATGAATATGTGGGGTCTGACACCGGAATTTATGGATACACTGGAAAAAGGATTTGCAGAATTTCTGGGCAGTCTGGCACCGGAAGATATTAAGAAAGAATATCTTCTTCCGGAGATGATCGACCGTCTGATCAAGGCAGGAACTGCAAAGGTGGATGTTCTGGAGACAAAGGATACCTGGTTTGGCGTAACTTATCAGGAAGATAAGGAATCTGTGATGGCAGCTTTCCGTAATCTGGTGGAAGAGGGCGTTTATCCGGCAGATCTTTACGCATAAACGGAATCGGAAACTTCGGTTGTGAAGAAGTGACAACACGTTATATATAGCAGGTAAGGAGATTGTTTATTATGGGAAAATATTTTGGAACAGATGGTTTCCGCGGAGAAGCAAACGTAAAACTGACAGTAGACCATGCATTTAAAGTAGGCCGCTATGTGGGATGGTATTACGGACGTGAACATAAGGCAAAAATTGTAATCGGCAAGGATACCAGAAGAAGCAGCTACATGTTTGAATACGCACTGGTAGCCGGTCTGACTGCTTCCGGAGCAGATGCATACCTGCTTCATGTTACGACAACTCCAAGTGTGTCTTACGCAGTAAGAACGGAGGATTTTGACTGCGGTATTATGATTTCTGCCAGCCATAATCCGTTTTATGACAATGGAATCAAGCTTCTGAACGGCAACGGACAGAAGATTGAGGCTTCTATCGAAGCGCGTATCGAGGCATACCTGGATGGGGAAATTGAGGAACTTCCTCTGGCAACCAGAGAAGATGTGGGACGTACCATTGATTATGCTTCAGGCCGCAATCGCTACATCGGTTATCTGATTTCCATTCCAAGCCGTGACTTTAAGAACGTCAAGGTCGGACTGGATTGTTCCAACGGAAGCTCTTCCGCTATTGCCAAGAGTGTATTTGATGCGCTGAGAGCAAAGACGTATGTGATCAACAACCAGCCGGATGGAACAAATATCAATACCAACTGCGGTTCCACTCATATTGAAGTACTGCAGAGATATGTGGTTGATAACGGGCTGGATATCGGATTTGCCTATGATGGTGATGCAGACCGCTGTATTGCCGTGGATCACAGAGGAAATATCATTGACGGAGACAAGATCATGTACGTCTGCGGCAAACATCTGATGGAACAGGGCAAGCTCAACAAGAATACCGTAGTGACTACGGTAATGTCCAACCTGGGGCTTTATAAAGCTCTGGAAAGAGAAGGCATGCGCTATGAGCAGACAGCAGTAGGTGACAAATATGTGGCAGAGAACATGCTGGAAAACAATTACAGTATCGGCGGTGAGCAGTCCGGGCATATTATTTTCAGCCGCTATGCTGCTACCGGTGATGGAATCCTGACTTCTCTGATGCTGATGGAGACATGTGTAGAGAAAAAAGCCACACTCTGTGACCTTGCAAAGGAAATGCAGGTTTATCCGCAGCTTCTGCGTAATGTACGTGTTGCGGACAAAAAAGAAGCAAGGGAAAATCCGGCAGTTGTGGCAGCTGTGAATGCAGCAGCCGAAGCGCTGGGCAATGACGGACGGATTCTGGTCAGAGAGAGTGGTACAGAACCGTTGATCCGTGTAATGGTAGAGGCCGGTACGGACGATATCTGTCGTGAGCATGTAGAGAATGTGATCAAAGTAATGGAAGCCGAAGGGCTGATTGTAGAATAATAAGGGAACGCATGAAAAATAAAAGAGTATCATGGATTTTTGCAGCCTGTGCAGGAATGTTCCTGCTTGCAGGCTGCGGCGGTGAAAATCAGGAGATTTTCCGGCAGGCTGAGAAAGATATGGAGCAGGGAAGCTATGAATACGCACGCCAGGGTTTTGAGACCAGTGTTTCCAATGGCTGGAAAATGGCGGAGTCCTATCGCGGAGCCGGAATCTGCAGTATGCGCCTTGGTAATTATGAAGATGCCATTGCTTATTTTACCAATGCTCTGAACTGTGAAAAAGTAAGCAAATCTCTGGCAAAAGATGTTCTGTCCTATCGTGCCGCAGCCAGTCTGCAGGCAGGTCTTTTGGATGATGCCATGGCAGATTGCCAGACTCTTTCAGAAGAGTATACGATGGATGCAGAGACATATTTTCTTACAGGTGAGGTTGCTCTGACCATGGATTCTTATGATGAGGCGGCGTCAAATTTTCAGAAGTCTTATGAAGAAGATACCACTTATGACAGGGCAATCGAAATATATGAATCCTATCTGGAACAGGATATGGAGGCTGACGGGACGAAGTATCTGGAAGCAGCACTGGAAACAGAGCCGAAGGATGCAGAAGATTACTGCGACAGAGGCCGTGTGTATTACTATATGGAAGATTATGAGCAGGCGCGTAAAGAACTGATTGAGGCATCAAACCAGGGGGATACGGAAGCTCTGCTGTATCTGGGAATGGTCTATCAGGCACAGAAAGATATTTCCAATGCCCGTTCCATGTATCAGGATTATATTTCCAAAGGAGATTCGCCTGCAAAGGGATATAACGGTCTGGCGCTCTGTGATATTGCAGAGGGTAATTACGGGGATGCACTGACGGAGATCAGCAATGGCCTTCCACTGTCAACAACGGAAGAAATGCAGGATCTTCTGTATAATGAAATTGTGATTTATGAAAAACAGCTTGATTTTTCCACTGCTCTTCAGAAAGCAAAAGAATATCTGGAGATTTTTCCGGAAGACGGGAATATGGAAAGAGAAATGAAATTCTTACAGTCTCGTGTAGGAACTACACAGTAAGGGTGTGTTTATGCAGTTTTACGACTTTAAAGAAATCGAAGAACGAGTGATTCTGGTAGGGGTACAGATGGACTACGGAGAGGACATCAGTGATTCACTGGATGAACTGGAAGAACTTGCCGCAACAGCGGGTGCAGTTACGGTGGGGAAGATTATTCAGAACCGCGAAGCGGTTCATCCGGGAACCTATATCGGAAAAGGAAAAATAGAAGAAGTGCGTGCGCTGGCTCTTGCGGTGGATGCCAATGGAATTATCTGTGATGATGAGCTTTCACCTGCTCAGATGAATAATCTGGAGAGGGAACTGGAATGCAAAGTCATGGACAGAACGCTGCTGATCCTGGACATTTTTGCAAAAAGAGCAGTGACCAGCGAAGGAAAGATTCAGGTGGAACTTGCTCAGCTGCGATATCGTTCCGCGCGTCTGGTAGGTCTTCGGGAGTCACTTTCCAGGCTGGGCGGCGGTATTGGAACCAGAGGTCCCGGAGAAAAGAAGCTGGAAACGGACAGACGTCTGATCAGGAACCGGATTTCCGCACTCAAAGAGGAGCTGGCGCAGGTGGAAAAGCACCGCGAACTGATCCGCACCAGAAGAGCTTCCGGTAATCTGAAAACCGCTGCGATCGTAGGATATACGAATGCAGGGAAATCCACTCTTCTAAATACGCTGACAGGAGCAGAGGTACTTTCGGAAGATAAATTATTTGCCACACTGGATCCCACAACAAGACTTCTGACGCTTCTGGACGGACAGCAGATTCTTCTGACGGATACCGTAGGATTTATCCGCAAACTGCCCCATCATCTGGTGGAGGCGTTTAAGAGTACGCTGGAAGAGGCCAGATATGCGGATTATATCATTCATGTGGTGGATGTTTCCAATCCTCAGGCAGAGATGCAGATGCATGTTGTATATGAGACTCTGCAGCAGCTTGGGGCTTCCGGGAAAAAGGTTATCACTCTTTTGAACAAACAGGATCGGGTGCCGGAAGAACAGATCCGGGATTTCAGGGCGGATTATACACTGAAAATTTCCGCAAAAACAGGGCAGGGCCTGGATGAACTTCAGGATCTTCTCTCCAGACTGCTTTCGGAAAATCAGATTTATATTGAGCGGCTGTTTTCCTACCGGGAGGCAGGCAAGATTCAGCTGATCCGGGAGTATGGACAGCTTCTGGAAGAAGAGTATACAGACCAGGGAATCGCAGTAAAAGCCAGAGTTCCCATGGAAATCTATCCTCGTATGAATTGAAAAACGGATTCAGTTTTATATAAGAGAATGAAGAAATGCCATATGAAAAGTTTGCTCTATCCAACACAATGGAATGAACAAACGCATATGACAGGATTTATTCAGTCCAATATAAGGGAATAAACGAACACCATATTGTGTGTTGATGAATAATTAACACTATATATGGTGTTTTTATATTGACTCAAAGAAGATACTCTGATACAATAGGTCTACAGCTTTGAAAACGTCAGGGGTTTACGGGGAAATTTAAGAGGAAGCAGAGGAGGATTACTATGTTTCAGGTTGTGAAGCGTGATGGTGAAATTGCTGATTTTTCCATGGGGAAAATTACAGCTGCAATAGATAAGGCGTTTGTTGCAAAAGAGAAGAATTACAGCAAAGATATGATCGATCTGCTGGGGCTTCGCGTAACAGCGGATTTTCAGAATAAAATTAAGGACAATCAGATTTCCGTAGAAGATATTCAGGACAGTGTGGAAAATGTGCTGATTCAGGCAGGATACGCAGATGTGGCCAAGGCCTATATCCTGTACCGCAAACAGAGAGAAAAAGTCCGCAATATGAAGTCTACGATTCTGGATTATAAAGAAATCGTCAACAGTTATGTAAAGGTAGAAGACTGGCGTGTAAAAGAAAATTCTACCGTGACATATTCGGTAGGCGGACTGATCCTCAGCAATTCCGGCGCGGTTACGGCCAATTACTGGCTGTCTGAGATTTATGACAATGAGATTGCGGATGCACACAGAAATGCGGATATTCATATCCATGATCTTTCCATGCTGACCGGATATTGTGCAGGCTGGTCTCTGAAACAGCTGATCCGGGAAGGACTTGGCGGAATTGAAGGAAAGATCACCTCTTCTCCGGCCAGACATCTGAGTGTACTCTGCAATCAGATGGTGAATTTCCTGGGAATCATGCAGAATGAATGGGCAGGAGCGCAGGCATTTTCTTCTTTTGATACGTATCTGGCTCCTTTTGTAAAAGTGGACAACCTTTCTTATCCGGAAGTGAAAAAGTGTATTGAATCTTTTGTTTACGGAGTGAATACACCGAGCCGCTGGGGCACACAGGCACCATTTTCCAATATTACACTTGACTGGACAGTGCCGGATGACCTTGCAGAGCTTCCTGCAATCGTGGGCGGCAAAGAGATGGATTTCAAATACAAAGACTGTAAGAAAGAAATGGATATGGTCAATAAGGCGTTTATTGAAACCATGATCGAGGGAGATGCCAATGGCCGCGGATTCCAGTATCCGATTCCGACTTATTCCATTACCAGAGATTTTGACTGGTCAGATACAGAAAATAACCGTCTGCTGTTTGAAATGACGGCGAAATACGGAACTCCGTATTTTTCCAATTATATCAACAGTGATATGAAACCAAGTGATATCCGCAGTATGTGCTGCCGTCTGCGCCTGGATCTGCGTGAGCTTCGCAAGAAGAGCGGCGGATTCTTTGGCTCCGGTGAGAGTACCGGGTCTGTGGGTGTTGTAACAATCAATATGCCGAGAATTGCGTATCTGTCCAAAACTCCGGAAGAGTTTTACCGCAGACTGGACCATATGATGGATATTGCTGCCAGATCCCTTCATATCAAGAGAGAAGTCATCAGCAAACTGCTGGACGAGGGGCTTTATCCGTATACCAAGAGATATCTGGGAAGTTTCAGCAACCATTTTTCCACCATCGGTCTTGTGGGCATGAATGAAGCAGGTCTGAATGCCTGCTGGCTGGGATGTGATATGACAGATGCGCGTACCCAGAAATTTACGAAAGAAGTGCTGGAGCATATGCGCAGCCGTCTTTCTGATTATCAGGAAATGTACGAAGGAGAACTGTTCAATCTGGAGGCAACTCCGGCAGAGTCTACGGCATACCGTCTTGCAAAGCATGACAGAGAGCGCTGGCCGGATATCCGCACTGCAGGAAGCAAGGGAGATACCCCGTATTACACCAACAGTTCCCATCTTCCGGTGGAATACAGCTCTGATATTTTTGATGCGCTGGATATTCAGGATGAACTGCAGACGCTGTATACTTCCGGTACTGTTTTCCATGGATTCCTTGGCGAAAAGCTTCCTGACTGGAAGGCAGCAGCATCTCTTGTGAGAAAAATCGCGGAGAACTACCGCCTGCCGTATTATACGATTTCTCCTACGTATTCGGTATGCCCGGAGCATGGCTATCTGAGCGGGGAACATTTCACCTGTCCGAAGTGCGGAAAGAAGGCGGAGGTTTACAGCCGTATTACCGGTTATTACCGCCCGGTCCAGAACTGGAACGATGGCAAGGCTCAGGAATATAAGAATCGTACCCTGTATGATATTACGAACTCGAGACTGAAAAAGGTTCATACCAGTGTTGTGACTCTGACTGAGGATGATGTCAGGGTTCAGCCGCTGGAGACTCACAAATATCTGTTTACCACCAGCACCTGTCCGAACTGCCGCATGGCAAAGAAGATGCTGGAGGGCGAAGATCTGGAGATCATTGATGCAGAGAAAAATCCGGAACTGGCAAGACAGTTTGGTATTATGCAGGCGCCGACACTGGTCATTACAGACGGAGAACACCTGACGAAATATGTGAATGCGTCCAATATTCAGAGATACGTGGATGAGGAACTTTAAAAGAGCAGATTAAGAATAAAGAGTATTGCAGAAGCCTGGAAGAATATCGGGGAAATCTGATATTGGTTGGAATCCATTATGATAAGAAGACGAAAGAACATGAATGTGTGATCGAGAATGTAATGATCCTTTAACCAATCATAAATTTAACAGTGGCGTATGGAAATGACATGGAAATGCCATTTCTGTACGCCACTGTTATTTTTTCAGTCATTTTTCATTTGGCAGGAATCAGCCCTGATTCTGTGCTGCGACAAGATGGGAAGCACCATATATTTCACGAAGCTTCGGCTTTTCAATTTTACCTGTGGCATTTCGCGGAACATCAGCAAAAATAATCTTTCGCGGACGTTTGTAACGCGGCAGTTTTTTGCAGAAGATGTCAATATCTTCTTCCGTACAGGTGACATCCGGCTTCAGCTGGATAATGGCTGCGGAGATTTCACCGAGACGCGGATCCGGAAGGCCGATCACAGCAACATCCAGGATTTTATCATTGGTACGCAGGAAATCTTCAATCTGGACAGGATAAATATTTTCACCGCCGCTGATGATGACATCTTTCTTGCGGTCAACAAGGAAAATAAAACCGTCTTCATCTTCCATAGCCATATCTCCGGTATACAGCCAGCCTTCGTGGAGTACTTCGCTGGTAGACTTCGGGTCATTGTAGTAGCAGACCATGACACCGGGACCTTTGACAGCAAGCTCGCCGGTTTCGCCCTGTTTGACAGGATTTCCGTTTTCATCGATGATTTTGGTCTCCCATCCGTAGCCGGCTTTGCCGATAGCACCGACTTTGTGGATGTTTTCCACACCAAGGTGAACACAGCCTGGTCCGATAGATTCGCTGAGACCATAGTTGGTATCATACTGGTGATGCGGGAAATATTCTTTCCAGTGTTTAATCAGGCTCTGGGGAACCGGCTGTGCACCAATGTGCATGAGACGCCACTGGTCAAGCTGATACTGGCTTAAGTCAATCTGACCGCTGTCCAGTGCGAGGAGAAGATCCTGTGCCCACGGAACAAGAAGCCAGACAATCGTACATTTCTCTTCGGAAACAGCCCGGAGAATAAATTCCGGATTGGTACCTTTCAGAAGAACAGCCTTGCCTCCCACCAGAAAACTTCCGAACCAGTGCATTTTGGCCCCTGTGTGGTAAAGGGGTGGAATGCAGAGGAATACATCGTCTTTGGTCTGGCTGTGGTGATGCTGTTCGGTCTGTGCGGCATGCATCAGAGCACGATGGGTATGCAGGATAGCCTTCGGGAAACCTGTGGTTCCGGAAGAAAAATAAATGGCTGCATAATCTTCATCGGTAATATTGATTTTTGGTGACTGGCTGGAGCAGTTGACGGTATGCATGGTGTAATCTTCTGCAAATCCGGGACAGCCATCTCCAACATAGTAGAGGAGACGGTGTTTGCCGATTTCGTCTGCAATTTCTTCCACACGTCCGATAAATTCCGGCCCGAATACAAGAATATCCACCTGGGCCAAATCCAGACAATACTGGATTTCTTCTGCAGAATAACGGAAATTCAGCGGTACGGCAAGGGCGCCGGTTTTTAAAATTCCAAAATAAATAGGCAGCCATTCCAGACAATTCATCAGCAGGATGGCAACCTTATCTCCTTTCTGAACACCGCGTTCGAGAAGCAGGTTTGCGAAGCGGTTCGCTTTTTCGTTAAAAACATTCCATGTAATTTCACGGCGGTAGTAAGGTGAACGTACCGGCTCGATCAGTTCATATTCTTTCCATGTAACACGTCTTGTTTCCGGCATTTCCGGGTTGATTTCCACAAGACAGACATCTTCGCCGTAAAGCCGGCAGTTTTTTTCCAAAATTTCTGTGATAGGCATAGGGTACCCCTTTCTGGTTTTTTGTTATTTGTTTCACACGTTAAAGCGCCTAATCATTAAAGTTTATATTAATAGATTTTTGTAGAAAAGTCAACCGTTATTTGTCAATATATACAAAAATCAGATATAAAAGAAAAGAAAATTGTTGAAAAATATTGACATTTTGATAGAAGATGATATACTGAAACGTACAATTTAACAATTAAAAGCGTAACACTTTAATGTGCGAAAATACGATGAGGGAGGATTTTTTATGGCGGTTAAACTTTTATTGTTAATTATCTTTTTTGCAGTGATGGTGTGTGTGGGAGTGGTTTCCAGAAAACATGCCTCCAATGTAAACGATTTTGTACTTGGAGGAAGAAATGTTGGTCCGTGGCTGACAGCCTTTGCTTTTGGTACTTCGTATTTCTCTGCAGTTGTGTTTGTGGGTTATGCGGGACAGTTTGGATGGAAATATGGTCTTGCATCTACCTGGATCGGACTTGGAAATGCATTTCTCGGAAGTCTTCTGGCATGGGTGGTTCTTGGAAGACGTACCAGAATTATGACTCAGCATATACAGGCTGCTACGATGCCGGACTTTTTTGGCAAACGATTTAACAGCAACGCGCTTCGGATTGCGGCATCAGCAATTGTATTTATCTTCCTGATTCCATATACCGCATCTCTTTATAATGGACTTTCCCGTCTGTTCGGGATGGCGTTTGACATTCCGTATACGGCTTGCGTCGTTTTGATGGCTACTTTGACGGGCGTATATGTCATTCTGGGCGGATATATGGCTACGGCAATTAACGATTTTATTCAGGGAATTGTTATGATCGGCGGTATTATTGCTGTTATCGCAGCGGTACTGAGCGGACAGGGCGGCTTCATGGAAGCTGTGGGCAAACTTGCGCAGCTGGAGAGTGACATTCCGGTAACTCAGGGACAGCCGGGTGCGTTTACTTCCTTTTTCGGACCGGATCCTCTGAATCTTCTGGGAGTTATCATTCTGACTTCTCTTGGAACCTGGGGTCTTCCGCAGATGGTTCATAAATTTTACACGATTAAAAATGAAAAGGCAGTTAAGACCGGTACAGTGATCTCCACTGTTTTTGCAGTGATTATTTCCGGCGGATGCTATTTCCTTGGCGGATTTGGACGTCTGTTTGATGACCCGGCGATTTATAAAGCAGACGGAAGCATTGCTTATGATGCAATTATTCCGCAGATGCTGTCCACACTGCCGGATATTCTGATTGGTGTAGTGGTTATTCTGGTATTGTCTGCGTCCATGTCAACACTTTCTTCTCTTGTTCTGACCTCCAGTTCCACACTGACACTGGATTTTATCAAGGGAAATATTGTGAAAGAGATGGATGAGAAAAAACAGCTCCTGGTTATGAGGGTGCTGATTGTATTCTTCATTGCAATTTCTGTGGTGCTGGCACTGGATCCGCCTACCTTTATTGCACAGCTGATGGGTATTTCCTGGGGAGCACTGGCAGGTGCATTTCTGGCACCGTTTATGTATGGCCTCTTCTGGAAAAAAACAACACCGCTGGCTGTCTGGGCAAGCTTTATTTCCGGCGTGGGAATTACGGTTTCCAATATGTACTTTAAGTTTATTGCTTCTCCGATTAATGCCGGTGCAGTGGCAATGATCGTAGGTCTGGTGATCGTTCCTGTTGTAAGCCTAATCACACCGAAGATGAATGAGAAAAAGGTCAATGATATTTTTGCCTGCTACGATGAGGGAGTTTATGTAAAACGGAAAGTGGCACTCCCGGAAGAAGAGAGAGCATAATGAATAATAAAAAATGCGGAAATTTATGTTTTGTCTTGCCGCCTGCTGCAAGATGTGCTATATTGAAAATATAAAAGGGAAAGCCAGAAAAGCGGCTTACCCCGAATACTAAAGCATCAACCTCTTATAAGGTCAGCCGTCATTATTCGCAGTAATGGCGGCTATTTTCGTTTCCCCTTGAAAACCGTGTAACACAATCCAACAAGGGCAACAATGAATATTCCAATCTGAATTAAATCAGAGTATGTAACATACATTGGTAAGGAATTGTCCTTATTCATCGCAATTTTCTAGTTAAAATCGTTACAGGATAGAACGTGTTTGAAAATAAGCTCAATGTTTATGATTTCTCTTCAGACATTTACATCAGGAGAAACTGGGCATTGCCCGAGAAAATCAGGTCTTTTTCCACCTGGGAAAGTCCGGTGAAAGACTGCAGGCGTTCGACGCATTCTTTCTGGCTGGTCCATGGGGTATCCGTTCCGAACAGAATCCGTTCTGCTCCGTGAAGATGGACCATACGGACAAACTGTTCCTCCGGCATATGCATGAGAGAATAGGCAGTATCCAGATATACAGGCCTGCCGCAAAGTTTTTCTTCTGCTTCGCGGTAATTTTCATTAGCTCCCATATGGGCGAGGATCAGTCTGGGCGGAGCAACTTCATCCAGAACATGGAGAATCATGTCAGGAGAACAGAACTCTTCTTCAGGGGTGTAGGGATCGTAACCGGCATGAGTAAGAATGGAAAGGCCGAGTTCCGATGCTTTGTCAATGATCCGCATGTAATGGATATCATCAAAGTGAAGTCCCTGGTAATTGGGATGAAGCTTGATACCCCGGAAACCTTCGTTTTTGATCTGTTGAAGCTGGTCTTTATAGTGCTCAGACAGGGGATGGAGGCTTGCCAGGGAAATTAGTTTCGGTCCTGGAATGTCTGCATAAGTTTCATTTACATGGACGGCGAAACGGAAAATGGAGTCAAACTGATGCGGGTCTGTAACAATGGGGAGGACAACGCTGACGTCAATTCCCCCCTGCTCCATGGAAGCCCGCAGTCCGTCTACGGTACCATTCATACTGGGGGGCAGATGGATAATGGAAGAGAGATTGGGAATTGCTTTGGCAGCAACTTTATCCGGAAAAATATGTGTGTGAAAATCAATAATCATGGGAATCCTCCTGAAACATAAATCGGCGTTTTCATTAAGTATAACTGAAAAAAAGTAGAGTTTCAAGATTACAGTTCATGGGAACGGAGTGAACAGCAGTGTTTCCAGAGCGTATGGGAAAATTGCTTTCTGACAGATGCGGCGCATAGATTCTTGCGGAATCATGGGTATCGTGGTAGTATTATCTGGAGCGGAATACGATATTTACAGGAAAAAGTGAATAAGTAGAAAAGAGGAGAAAAATTATGATCAAACAGAATATTGTTTTTGTGGAAAATAAGGCAGGAAGCCTTCGGAAAGTGACAGAAATTCTGGCAGGAGAAAAAATTGACATTTATGGATTTGCATGTTTTGATGCACCGGAATTTGCCCTTTTCCGTATGGTATCCAGTGATGCGGAAAAAGCAGAAAAAGTTCTTACAGAAAATGGTTTTATCAACCGTATTACCAATGTAATCGCAGTAAATGTGAAGGATGAAGTCGGAGGGCTGGATGAGATTCTGAATGTAGTCGGTGAGAGCAATATCAGTCTAGATTATATTTATACCTCCTATCACAGAACCAATCAGATTCCGGTTGTGATTCTGCATTCAGATGAGATCTTTCTTACAGAAAGTATTCTCAGGAATAATGGATTTAAAGCTATAGACAGTGTGGATGAGCTTGTGAAATAAAGCGGATTGTTCAGTGCATCGCTCTGCGGCGGAGAGGAATTATATTGCGAAAGCAATCCGCCGCAGTCGGAGAATCCTGCAGAGCAGGATTCTTTTTAACTGAGCAATCTTTTGTTTTACCGGATATCCCCGCCCATCAGATGGTCGATGTTTCCGATTCCGGATTCTTCGCCAAGACGTCTTGCAAAGTCAGAAGCAACGCATACAACGGTTTCTTCATGAAGGAAATCCGTAATCTCCGCATCAAAAAGCATGTTGGCCTGAGCGTCAAATTCCTCGTCTCCATCCCAGAAAATAACCGTCAGAGGCATCCAGGGGAATGCATGAATAACATACCCCACATCCCCCTGGGAAATGGGGGTTCCATGGAGTGCCAGACAGGCTTTTTCCAGTTCCTGTATATGCCCGTTGAATGTTTGTGCCAGTGGTTTCAGAATGGTTCGCTGAAAGGTAGGATCAAAGGGGGCCGCGCGTTTGACATGGCGAAACGGAACAAAGGTTCCGCAGACCTTTGCCTGGGGTTTGGCATAATAAAACAGGTTGTAGATGGTGATAATTGTATTGAATTTCAGGCGCTTTTCCGGATCGTCTGTAAGTGTGGTCATACCGGTTGTGCGGTCAATACGGTAGATCTGTGAAAAATAGGGGATATACAGTGCTTTCTCGTCGGCTTCCAGAGAAAAGCGCCGGATCAGTTCTTCCTGATCCATTTCCAGAAATTTATTGCGCCAGTTTTCACAGGTAAGTTCATAGTGGTCAACGGGCTTTCCCTTCCGCTGTGTGATATAGCTGTCTCTCATGTGATTCCTCCAGTGCTTGTAATAAATTCATCATACCACAGATTTGTAGAAGACGGGTAAAATTCTCCAAAAACATATAGAATCTTCATAATACAGTCCTGATCAAAAGGTCTGAGAATTCGGGTTGCAGTTGTCAGGATGCAGTGATAGAATAGAAGAAGTCTGAAATGACAGGATAAATGGAAATTCTGTTAAGGAAGAACAAATGAGGAAATCGGATACATCGGTTTGCTGGTTATTGGATGCGGCTGCTTTGAAACCGGTGTATGAAATAATGGAGGGAGAAGTTTTATGGATATCGTAAGCTTTCGGCGAGGACTGAAAGATGGAGTCCCGATCGGACTTGGTTATTTTGCAGTATCGTTTACATTTGGTATGATGGCGGTTTCCGGGGGGATGAGCACCTGGCAGGCCGCTTTGATCTCGCTGACCAATCTTACTTCTGCAGGGCAGTTTGCGGGACTGGATATCATACTGGCATCCGGATCCTATTGGGAAATGGCGCTGACACAGCTGATCATTAATCTCCGGTATTGCCTGATGTCGTTTTCTCTGGCACAGAAACTGCGCAGAGATGTGCCGTGGGCACACCGATTTGTGGTGGCATTCGGTGTGACAGATGAGATTTTTGGAGTCAGTGCAAGTCAGGAGGGAAAAATCAGCCCCTGGTATAATTATGGCGCCATGTGTGTGGCAATACCCGGCTGGACACTGGGAACTATCGCAGGAGGTATTTCGGGAAATCTGCTTCCGGCATTTATGGTTAGTGCACTGAGTGTTGCTATTTACGGAATGTTTCTGGCAGTGATCATTCCTACGGCCAAGAAAAACCGGACTGTACTGGGTGTTGTGATCGGAGCCATGGCAGTGAGCAGCCTGTTTGCGGTAGTTCCGGTATTGAAGAAGGTCTCTTCCGGTTTTGTGATCATTATTACAACGGTAGTGGTGGCAGGAATCGCTGCCCTGATCTGTCCGGTAAAAGAGGAGGAAAACGCTCATGAGTCATAATATTTATGTATATATTCTGGTGATGGCAGGGGTTACCTATCTGATTCGTATGCT
Source organism: uncultured Blautia sp. (assembly GCA_945864225.1). GTDB lineage: Bacteria > Bacillota > Clostridia > Lachnospirales > Lachnospiraceae > Blautia_A. Next base: position 21,900 of record CAMBAL010000013.1, read on the forward strand.
TCCGCTGGTATTATTTCGCAGAGAAATCACCAGTCCTTTTGTAAAGTCGTTTTTGTATTATGTTCCCTATGCATGTCTGGCAGCAATGACATTTCCGGCCATTCTTTTTTCGACGGCAAGTGTGATTTCGGCTGTGGTCGGGTTTGCCGTGGCGCTGATCGCGGCATATAAAGAAAAAAGCCTGCTGACAGTGGCATTGTGTGCATGTGCGGCAGTGTTCGTGGCAGAGAGGATATTGGAAATAGTGGCATGATGCCATGTGAAAGAAAAAAGACAAGCGCGGGAACTTGTCTTTTTTCTTTTTGTCTATGTATTTGAAAATCTTTTATTCCCCAAGGAAAGCAAGGTCGATTTCCCCGTCAAAAACAGTAGCAGCCGGGCCTGTCATATAAACCAGGTTTTCTGCCTGATCCCAGAAAATCTGCAGATCACCGCCGAGAAGTTTTACTGTGACCGGTTTGTCACCATCCACATGACCGTTCAGGATGGAAGCAACCGCAACTGCGCAGGCACCGGTTCCGCAGGCAAGTGTTTCTCCGGAACCTCTTTCCCAGACGCGCATCTGAACCGTATGACGGTCAAGAACTTTTACAAATTCGGTATTGACTCTGTCCGGGAATACAAGGTGGTTTTCGAAAGATGGCCCTATTTTTTCGAGATCCAGATTGTCGATTTCGTCCATATAGATGATCGCGTGAGGATTTCCCATGGAAACAGCAGTCATATGGTAGGTGTTTCCGTCGACATCGATAGGGGCGTCAATGACCTGTTCTGTTTCTGCGACAACCGGGATCTGGGAAGCTGTAAGGATCGGTGATCCCATGTTGACTTTTACCATGGAGACTTTGCCGTCTTTTATCGTGAGATCCAGGTATTTGATGCCGCTTCTGGTTGCAACGCTGATGCTGGTTTTGTCCACGATACCGTAATCGTAGGCATATTTGGCCACGCAGCGGATACCGTTGCCGCACATGGCTCCCTGTGAGCCGTCCAGATTGTACATATCCATTTCGCAGTCTGCAATATCTGACGGTTTGATGAGAATCAGCCCGTCAGAACCGATGCCGAAATGACGGTCACTGACGAATTTGGCAACCTCTGATGGATTTTTAACAGTTTCCTGAAAACAGTTGACATATACGTAATCGTTTCCGATCCCATGCATTTTGGTAAATTTCATTGTAATTCCTCCTTAAAAGTCCGGCAGTTTTATGAATGATCTGAAAAGACTGACATTGCCGGTATTATTTATACTTTTGCAGAATGTGTGCTGTCGCTCAGGGCAGATTCTGCGTTCCCCTCTTCCGGAACATTTTCCCATTATATAGAATAAATGTTACCAAAATGTGTGCATTCTGAAAAAATTGCGGTTTGCTGATTATGTGAAATCGGTCAGTTCAGTAATTTCAGAATTTCCGGGAATGGTTCCAGGCTGCGCCTGAGAATGCCGGTTACCTGTGCGATAAGAATTCCATAATTTGTGATAGGAACATTCTGATCACAGCAGCAGGCAATGCGGTATTTCATTTCACGTTCGTTCAGCATACAGCCGCCGCAGTGAACGACCAGCTTATAGGAACTCACATCATCGGGAAATTCTGTGCCGGAAATAAATTCAAAAACAGGTTCTTTGCCGGTATACTGGCGGATCCAGTTAGGCATTTTGAATGTGCCGATATCATCGCACTGGCGGTGATGGGTACAGCCTTCTGCGATCAGGATCTTATCACCGTCCTGAATGGAATCCAGCGCTGCAACCCCGCGGACAGAGGTTTCCAGATCTCCCTTGTATCTGGCAAAAAGGATGGAAAAAGAGGTCAGAGTGATGTCATCAGGTGTGTCTTTGGATACACGGGCAAAGGCCTGGCTGTCAGTAATGACCATGGACGGCTTGATTCCTTTGGTAATCAGAAGATCCAGTGTGGCTTTTAATTCTGTATCCCTTACCACGAGAGAAGATGCTCCGGATTCCAGAATCGCGCGGATCGTCTGCTGCTGCGGCAGGATCAGACGGCCTTTCGGCGCTGCCTTGTCAATGGGAACGACCAGGATCACCAGATCGAGAGGATGGATAAGGTCCGTAATAATTGGATATTTATGCGTATCTTCCGGTTTCAGAGAAGCGATGATCTCTTTCAGTTCCTGAATATTGGTGTGCGTTTCTGCACTCACCCAGATTTCCCGTCCGCAATTATCGGAGTTTGAAGAAAGACTTGCAGATGCGGCAAGTTCCGCCTGCTGTTCCTGCGGCATGAGATCCAGTTTGTTATATACAATCAGATAAGAGATGCCTTTTGCCTGGAATCTGGCGATCAGTTCCTCTTCCTCGGGTGTTTTGCCGAGAGTGCCGTCTATTACCAGAACTGCGATATCTGTTTTGTTCAGGACCTGATAGCTCTTTTTGACGCGAAGAGAACCAAGTTCCCCGCTGTCGTCAATGCCGGGGGTATCCACGACCATGACCGGTCCCAGCGGAAGAAGTTCCATTGTCTTATAAACGGGGTCCGTGGTAGTGCCTTTAACATCTGACACAATTGCCAGATTCTGACCGGTAACAGCGTTAATTACGCTGGATTTGCCGGCATTACGCTTTCCAAAAAAGCTGATATGTACCCGTTCAGCTGCCGGTGTCTGATTCATTCCCATAAAAACCCTCCCTGTCTCATTTCCTCATCCTGTAGCTCACACATGTTCCTTCCTTTTATTATAAAAAAAACTGGTTTATTATGCAACAGATTTGACAGGAAGAATGAAATTTTGGCGAAGATACGGTAGAAGACGTCAAAATTTGTATGTAAATAACAGAAATACATCTTGCATAATTTGAGAAATCCGTTATAATGTAAAAATAATGAATACCATTTAATATTTATGCATATTTCTGGATGACGGAAATATGAAAAAGGAGGATATCTATGAAAAAAGGATTACTTGCACTTAGTCTGGCTGCATGTATGGCATTCAGCTCTACAGCAGTATTTGCCGAAGAAGCAGCAGCTGATCTGACAACGGTTACAGAAGGAAAGCTTACTGTGGCAACGAGCCCGGATTTTGCTCCATATGAATTCTATTCTATCGATGAAGATGGAAATCCGACACTTGCAGGATTTGACCTGTCACTTGCACAGTATATTGCTGATTATGCAGGACTGGAACTGGAAGTAGTTCCAATGGATTTTGACGGTGTTCTGACAGAACTTGCCAATGGCTCTGTGGATATTGGATTAGCAGGACTTTCTCCAGATCCGGCACGTGAAGATGCAATGGCTTTTTCTGATATTTATTACAAAGGCGGTCAGTCTCTTGTAACAATTAAAGACAATGCAGAAACCTATAACTCTATTGAGGCATGCAACAATTCTGACGTATCTGTTGGTGCGCAGATTGGTTCCATCCAGATGGATCTGGCAAATGAAAATACTCCGGATGCAGACATCGTTGCGCTTCCTAAGGTAACAGATCTGATTTCCGAGCTGATCGCAGGCAAACTGGATGCGGCATTTATCGAAACTGCTGTAGCAGAAAGCTATCAGAAAAACTATCCGGAACTGGAAATCGTAGCAGATGTTCCATATGAAGTGGAAGGATCTGCAGTTGGTGTAAATAAAGGAAATGAAGCGCTTCTGAAAGTGGTAAATGAAGCAATCGCTGCTGCTCTGGAAGATGGAACGATGGATGATTTTATTGCGGAAGCAAATGCTCTTGCAGCAGGCGAGAAATACGAAGGACTTCTGGATGATGAGAACAGCGTTCCGGAAGAAGCTGCTGAAGATGTAGCTGAGGAAACAGCTGAAGAATAAAAGCAGTTTATAAACTGAATAAGGTTTAATAGCAATTGAGCAGGGAGCTTGCTGCATGAACGGGAAAAGTGCGGCGGCTCCCTGTTGAACAGTCATAGCCATGTTCCTGTTTCGGATAGGAACGTAATCAAAATGCAGAGAGGAGTCATTTATGGATTCGTTTATCAAATTCAGTAATTTTTCCAAAATCCTTCCCTATGCCCAATTATTTCGGCAGGGTATGCTGGTTACCATACTTCTGTCGTTATTTACGGTTGCGATCGGATTTTGTCTGGCATTGATTCTGGCGCTGATGCGTCTTTCGAACTTCCGTCCACTTCGTTTTCTTGGGATTGATAAGAACGGACATGAGAGACAGGGGGGATTCCTGGAATTGGTCAGCAGATTTAATCCTCTGAATTTTATTGCTACAGCATATGTGGAAATTCTGAGATCTACTCCTGTGCTGGTGCAGATTTTTATTATTTATTATGGTGTGTTCGGATTGATTGAACTGCCGAGTTTTCAGGTGTTCGGATTTATTAAATTTGACCGTTTCTTTCCGGGAGTGGTAGCTCTTGGCATGAATTCCGGAGCTTATCTTTGTGAAATTATCCGTTCCGGAGTTCAGTCTATTGATGGAGGACAGACAGAAGCTGCACGTTCTCTGGGGCTTTCTCAGGTACAGAACCTGCGTTATATCATACTCCCACAGGCACTGAAGAATATTCTGCCTGCGATTGCCAATGAATTTGTTGTTATTATCAAAGAATCAGCAATTACCTATACGATCGGTGTTCAGGATATCATGTCTGCAGTAAATGCAGTAAAGGGAGCGACTTTTGTGATTATTGAACCGCTTCTGGTAGCAACGGCAATTTATTTCTGCCTGTGTTTCCCGACTTCGAAAGTAATTGCATATTTTGAAAGGAGAATGAGCCGTGGCGACAAGAGATAGTCTGATTCAGGTAACTGATTTGAAAAAACATTACAACATGGGCGCCATCAAGGCTCTGGATGGTGTAACCACCAATATTTATCAGGGAGATGTGGTCGTAGTCATCGGACCTTCCGGATCCGGAAAGTCCACATTTTTGAGAAGCCTGAATCTTCTTGAAGAACCGACCGGTGGTTCGATCATGTTTGATGGAATCGATATTACTAAGAAAAAATACAAAGATGCCAGTGGAAAAACAGTGAAACTGGATATTGATCAGCTCAGACAGAAAATGGGAATGGTATTTCAGCATTTTAATCTGTTTCCTCATATGACAATTCTGGACAATATGGTGCTGGCTCCGGTAAAGGTAAAGGGGATGAGCAGAGCAGAGGCGGAGAAAAAAGCCCTGGCTCTTCTGGAACGTGTCGGTCTGGGAGACAGGGCATCTGCTTATCCGATCCAGCTTTCCGGCGGACAGAAACAGCGTGTTGCCATTGTGCGGGCACTTGCTATGGAACCGCAGGTAATGCTTTTTGACGAACCGACATCTGCTCTGGACCCGGAAATGGTGGGAGAAGTTCTGGATGTTATGAAAGAACTTGCAAGAGAAGGAATGACGATGGTATGCGTGACGCATGAGATGGGGTTTGCCCGTGAAGTGGGAAATCGCGTATTATTTATGGATCAGGGAAAATTACTGGAGGAAGGGACTCCGGAAGATATTTTTGAACATCCGAAGAATCCGAGACTTCAGGATTTCCTCTCAAAGGTATTGTAGGGAGACAGAATGAAATGACAAAAGAAAAAGAGCGGGCACTGGAAGCCATTGAGGAAAAAGCAGATCTGATCCGCAGTGCAGCGGATAAAGTCTGGGAGTATGCAGAGCTTTCTCTTCAGGAAACAAAATCAGCAGCTTATTATTGTGAAATATTAAAAAAAGAAGGATTTCAGGTAGAAGAAAAGGTATCGGACATCGAAACGGCATTTTCTGCTTCATACGGAAGCGGAAGGCCGGTAATTGGAATCCTTGCAGAGTACGATGCACTGTCCGGTCTTTCTCAGAAAGCGGGAAGTCTTGAAAGAGAAGAACTTGTACCCGGCGGCAGCGGACACGGATGCGGACATAATCTTCTCGGTGCAGGAGCCCTTGCGGCAGCCCTTGGGATTAAGGCTTATCTTGAGGATCATCCGGAAGAGGGAGCGGTGATTCTCTATGGCTGTCCAGGGGAAGAAGGAGCGGCTTCAAAGGCATTTATGGCACGTGATGGTGTATGGAAGAAACTGGATGCCGCACTCACCTGGCATCCGGAAGATGTCAATGAGGTGGCCACCGGATCATCCAATTCCTGTATCCAGGTTCAGTATAAATTTCAGGGAATTGCCTCTCATGCGGCAGGTGCGCCGGAGATGGGGAGAAGCGCTTTGGATGCAGTGGAACTGATGAACATCGGTGTTCAGTTCCTCAGAGAACATATGAGTGATAAGGCGAGAATTCATTATGCAATTACAGATACCGGCGGGTGCAGCCCGAATGTGGTGCAGCCAAGGGCTTCTGTTTTGTATATGATCCGTTCCAATCATGTTGCGGAAGCGATTGGGCTGGAAAAACGGGTAGATAAAATTGCTGAGGGTGCTGCTCTGATGACAGAGACTTCGTTTGAAAAGAAGTTTATAGATGGACTTGCTGATACGGTGAGCAATTTTGCACTGGAACGTGTACTTTATGAGAATTTCCGGGAAATCGGAGTACCGTCCTACACTTCGGAAGAACATGATTTTGCAGATAAACTTGCCATGACATATTCTTCAGAGGAATATCTGCCTGGGGTAGCTGCGGAATTTGATCCGGATCTTCGGGAAGAGGTGCATGAACTGCGGAAGAAAAACGGTCATGCCATGAATGAATTTCTGGCTCCGCTGTATCAGGGGGAAGCCTTTAAGGCAGGGTCTACGGATGTGGGAGATGTGAGCTGGCTTGTACCTACTGCTCAGATTCATGTAGCTTCGTGGCCGAATGGATGTCCGGGACACAGTTGGCAGAACGTGTCCTGTGATGGAACGGAAATTGGGAAAAAAGCTGCGATTCATGCGGGAAAGGTTCTGGCAGCAGCAGCTATTGATCTGCTTACCAGACCGGAACTTCTGAAAGAAGCAAGAGAAGAATTTGAAAAACGGACAAGAGCAGGATATACCTGCCCGATTCCAAAAGGAGCAATTCCGGTAATACCGGATTAAAAAATATGCGTCAGGGGTGGAAACCTCTGGCGCATATTTGAGTTCCGGCTTATTTATTTATATCACAGAAAAGTTCCTTGCTTTTTCCTATGATATGGAAAAGTTATCCGGGCAGGATTCTTTCTCACAGTTCTTTTTCTGTTTTATCATCGGATGATAATTTCTTAAGCTCTTTGTAGCAATATTTGATAATTTCCTTACGGGTGATGATACCGATGAAATAACCGTTATCATCAACAACCGGGACGTAATTCTGATTAATGGCGCGGTCCAGAAGGTCTTCCATGTCAGAGTTTACATGCACCGGCTTATAGGTGGCTCTGCGGGGAATAGCCATGATCGGGATGGATTCCATGGATTTGATATCCTGGAGATCCAGTCTCTTAATTCCCCATAAAAGATCTCCTTCCGAAATGGTGCCGGTGTATTTGCCGTCCATACTCAGAATCGGAATACAGGAAAACTTCCGGTGTTCCATTTTCTCTAAAGTCTGCCTCAGTGTTTCATCTTCAAAAATGTATGCAACTTCACTTTTCGGTGTTAAAAAAAATAATATGTTCACGTTTATTACCTCATATATTTGATCTGCTGTTTTTCAATTCCTATGATATCATGCAGTCTGGGCAATTTCAATAAAACAGATTATTAAAATTCTGAAAAAATTGTGAAGACAGAACAATCTGGCTCTTCTCCGATGAAAGCAATTTTCAAACACACTCCAGCGGTGAACATCAGACGCTACAGAAGTTAGAGAAGCTGGACTCCATTTGCAGCAGCTTCTTTCATGACTTCTTTCGGCCAGAGAGAAGCGTGTACTTCTCCGATATGAGCTTTGCGAAGGAAGAACATACAGATTCGGGACTGTCCGATACCGCCTCCAATCGTGTATGGCAGTTCTTTATTCAGGATGGCTTTCTGGAAATCAAGCTCCCGTCTGTCATCGCAGCCTGCACTGGCAAGCTGGCGATCCAGTGCTTCTTCATCCACGCGGATTCCCATGGAAGAGAGCTCCAGAGCAATATCCAGAACCGGATAATAAACCAGAATATCTCCATTGAGTTCCCAGTCATCGTAGTCCGGGGCGCGCCCGTCGTGACGTTCTCCGTTGCTCAGGGTCTTGCCTACCTGCATCAGGAAAACAGCACCTTTTTCTTTGACGATCTTGTATTCCCGTTCCTTCGGGGTGCAGTCCGGATACATGTCTACCAGTTCCTGGGTAGAAACAAAGGCAATCTCACGGGGAAGGATTTCCTCGATATAATCATACTGGACTGCCATATATTTCTCTGTTTTGCGAAGAACACTGTAGATGGCACGGACAGTGTTGATCAGGGTCTCCATTGTGCGCTCTTCTTTGGAGATGATTTTTTCCCAGTCCCACTGGTCTACATAGATGGAATGAATGTTGTCTACATCTTCATCCCGGCGGATAGCCACCATATCGGTATATAATCCCTCTCCGTGAGAGAAACCGTATTTTTTCAGTGCGTAGCGCTTCCATTTGGCAAGGGAATGCACGATCTCTGCATTTTCTTCCTGTCCCCTGATGTCAAAGCTGACAGGGCGCTCCACACCATTCAGGTTATCATTGAGACCGGTGGAAGGTGCAACAAAAATCGGTGCGGAAACGCGCAGAAGATTCAGTTTCTGTGCCAGCGTCTGCTGAAAAAAGTCTTTCACTGTCTTGATGGCTACCTGGGTATCATGCAGATTTAAATCTGACTGGTAGCCGACAGGAATCTTAATCTGTTCCATGGAATTTCCTCCTCAATTACACATAATTAATCACTGCTGACCATTATAACAGGAAACAGCGGATATTGCAATTTTGAAGTTGAAAAAGAAAAACGAACATATGGTTGCTTTTGGGGAGCGGCTTATGTTATGATAAGAAGAAATAAGAGAAGATAAGAGAAAGGAAATCCGAAACAGACAAATCTGTCTGACAGGAGTTTTTTTATGGAAGAAGATTCTGAAATCAGAGCGGTCAATTGTACAAATTATGAAATCCGATAAGATAATAAATACCCTCTTCCTTTTTGCTGGTATATGTGCTATACTGTGACAAGTACACCAGATATGGAGAAAAAATGGGGGAAACGAGGGGTTGACCCACTAGATGTAGTATATAGGAGAACAGGTATGATTTATGTAATTAAGAAAGACGGCACTCGTGAAGAATTTAATCCTCAGAAAATTATAACTGCGGTGAACAAGTCAGCTGCACGTATTTTATATACATTTTCCGATGAAGAGAAAGAGTTTATCTGCCGTTTCGCTCAGGAACATGCGGAATCCCTTGGGAAGAATGAGATTGAGATCCAGGAAATGCACAACATTGTAGAGGGTGCGCTGGAGAGAGTGAATCCTGCGGTTGCCAAGAGTTACCGTGACTACCGCAATTATAAACTGGACTTTATCCACATGATGGATGATGTTTATACCAAGAGTCAGGCGATCCGCTACATTGGAGATAAGAGCAATGCCAATACGGACAGTGCTCTGGTTGCCACCAAGAGAAGTCTGATTTTTAATGAACTGAATAAGGAACTTTACCGGAAATTTTTTATGAACCGCAATGAGCTTCAGGCATGCAAGGACGGGTATATTTACATCCACGATCAGTCTGCCCGTCTGGATACGATGAACTGCTGTCTGTTTGATGTTGCTTCTGTACTGAGCGGCGGTTTTGAAATGGGAAATGTATGGTACAATGAACCCAAGACCCTGGATACGGCATTTGATGTTATGGGTGATATCATTCTGAGTACTGCAGCTCAGCAGTATGGCGGATTTACGGTGCCGGAAGTGGATAAGATCCTTGCTCCGTATGCCCAGAAGAGTTATGACAAATACATTCAGGAATTTATGAAATACTCTGATCCGAACTGGAGCGGCAGAGAGGAGAAAGCCATTGAATACGCACTGGATAAGGTTCGCAGGGATTATGACCAGGGCTGGCAGGGAATTGAGTATAAGCTGAATACGGTAGGTTCTTCCCGTGGAGATTATCCGTTTGTAACAGTGACACTGGGACTTGGAACAGAACGGTTTGAGAAGATGTGCAGTCTTTCTCTTCTGGAAGTTCATATGGGAGGACAGGGCAAGAAAGGCCATAAGAAACCGGTCCTTTTCCCGAAGATTGTGTTCCTTTATGATGAAAACATCCATGGACCTGGCAAATGCTGTGAGGATATCTTTGAAGCAGGTGTGGAATGCTCTTCCAAGACCATGTATCCGGACTGGCTGTCCATGTCCGGCAAGGGATATATTTCCAGCATGTATAAGCGTTATGGCAAGGTTATCAGCCCGATGGGCTGCCGTGCTTTTCTGAGCCCATGGTATGAGCGTGGAGGGATGCATCCGGCAGATGATCAGGATGTTCCGGTATTTGTGGGAAGATTTAATGTGGGTGCAGTCAGCCTGCATCTTCCGATGATTCTTGCTAAAGCCCGTGCTGAGAGCAGAGATTTTTATGAAGTACTGGACTTCTATCTGGAGATGATCCGTAATCTGCATATCCGTACTTATGAATATCTGGGACAGATGCGGGCATCCACCAATCCGCTGGCTTATTGTGAAGGCGGTTTTTACGGCGGACATCTTCAGCCTCATGAAAAAATCGGCAAGATTCTGAAGCCTATGACAGCTTCTTTCGGAATCACCGCCTTGAACGAACTGCAGGAGCTTTATAATGGCAAGTCGATTAAAGAGGATGGACAGTTTGCTCTGGATGTTCTGAAATATATTAATGATAAAGTAAATCAGTTTAAGGAAGAAGACGGATATCTTTATGCAATCTATGGAACACCGGCAGAAAGCCTCTGTGGTCTGCAGGTAGAACAGTTCCGTAAGATGTACGGAATTGTGGAAGGCGTTTCCGACCGTCCGTATGTAAGCAACAGCTTCCACTGCCATGTGACAGAGGACGTTACGCCGATTGAGAAACAGGATCTGGAGGGACGTTTCTGGGAACTTTGCAATGGCGGTAAGATTCAATATGTCCGCTATCCGATCGGATATAATAAAGAAGCCATTCGTACTCTGATCCGTCGTGCCATGGCACTTGGCTATTATGAAGGAGTGAATCTTTCTCTGGCTTATTGTGATGACTGTGGACATGAAGAACTGGAAATGGATGTGTGCCCGGTATGCGGTTCCAAGAATCTGACCAAGATCGACCGTATGAACGGCTACCTTTCCTACAGCCGTGTGCATGGTGATACCCGCCTGAATGAAGCAAAGATGGCAGAGATCGCAGAGCGTGTATCTATGTAACATCCGCAAGGTGGCTCCGCGGTCACGGATGCAGTAATCTGAACCAGCAGGTGGTTTATAAAGACGGAACAATTTATGAAAATGGTGTTTCCAGCAATTCTCCGGATATGGGAGTTCGTCCGGCCATGTGGGTTCGCCGTAAGAGATAACAGACAATGAAAGAAAAATGACAGGCGGTCGTGGAGACCGCCTGTTTTGTGCAAAAAGAGATATTTCAGATTTTGTCACTTTCTTTTTTGAAGAAATCATAATTTCCGGTGGATTATTTAATGATTGTTCCGGTTTTGCCTCTGTAGGCATCTTTGGCATGGGCAATGTCTGTAATAATGGTTCTGCGTCCTTCTCCTTTTTCGACAAAGGAAACACCTGCTTCAAACTTCGGAAGCATGGAACCCGGGGCAAACTGATTGTCCGCAATGTGTTTCTTCGCTTCTTCGGTATCCATCTCATCCAGAAATTCTTCATTATTCTGTCCAAGATTCAGGCTGACCTTTTCTACACTGGTGAGGATCATCAGGGTATCCGCATTCAGCTGTTCTGCCAGAAGCCCACTGGTAAGGTCTTTCTCAATGATCGCACTGGCACCATGAAGGCGTACGCCCTGTTCCATGACAGGAATTCCGCCGCCGCCTGCTGCAATGACAATCTGTCCGGCGTCAACCAGTGTACGGATGGTTTCGAGTTCGATGATTTTCTGCGGCTTGGGTGCAGCTACGATTCTGCGGTAGCCATTGTCAGAGATTTTCGTGACAAAATTACCTTTTTCTTCTTCTGCCTCTGCTTCTTCTTCGTTCAGTACACGGCCGATAATCTTTTCCGGTTCTGCAAATGCATCATCGTAAGGATCGATTACTACCTGAGTCAGTACGGTTGCGACTGGTTTATAGATTCCGCGGGAAATCAGTTCTGTGCGGATCGCGTTCTGAAGATCGTATCCAATATAGCCCTGGCTCATTGCAGAGCAAACGGACATGGGAGCAAATGTATAATCAGGATGGGCCTTGCCGAATTCGTTCATGGCAGTGTGAATCATGCCGACCTGAGGACCATTGCTGTGTGAAATAACAACGGATGTGCCTTCTTCAACCAGGTCTGCGATGGCCTTGGCGGCAACTTTGGTGGCAACCTGCTGTTCCGGAAGGGTAGTACCCAAAGCTCTGTGGCCCAATGCAACTACTACGATTTTTTCGCTCATAGGGAATACCTCATTTCTGTCTGATTTATCTTTTTATTATAAAAGACCTGGGCGGGAAATGCAATAAAAGAATGAGGAAAAAGGAAAAGTCGCCTGTTAAACAGACGACTCGTTTCCTTTACTTTTTTGAGGGGGGAGATAGAGAGTGGTTTTCATCTATCCGAGATTTATTATATCCAAGAAATGTGTGCAAAGTGTGTATTGTTTCTAAAAGAAATCGAAAATTTCTAAATCGTTTATTAACTGAGGATGTTCAGATTCGTATGAAACGTAAATGCTTGCTGTTCAGATTCGTCTTAAATGTAAATGCCTGCTGTCCAGGAATTTCCGGAAATATAAAAGAAATATAAAAAGGATAAAGAATTCAGGAATTGCTTGTGCGTGAAGTGAAAACATGGTATGTTTTAAATGTCACACTCCCATATCTTTCGGAGTGTATCAATTCTTATTCGCCGGATCGGCGAAATTACCCATTCTTTTTTAATATCGGTGAAGGGAGGAATGCCTATGAGTGTATTCTGGTACATCAGTTTGTTTTGATGATGGAACAGGGTTGTTGACAAGTAGTATGCATAATTTCTGTGCATCATAAAGCGTGTTACTGAGAACGGAGAGAACAGTAACATTCAGGGACTGCACAGAAGAACAGGAGCAGAGAAGTTTGGAAGTGAACTTCCAAATCTACCATTATTGACGCAGCAAGTGCGTCAGGAAAGAGGAAATATGAAGAATAAAAGATTATGCAGATTGGGGAATCTGGGCATGGCAGTACTTCTGATATCCGGAATGGTATCCGGCATTTTTGCCGGGGAAGTTTATGGGGATGCTATGGAGCAGGAAAGCAATATTCCTGAGATGAAAACAACGGCAGTTTGGACGGATGAGGAAAACTTCCGGGCTGAACTTGCTGTGGAAATTACCGGATTGAAAGAGTGGATGGATGCGTACAATAAGAGAGAAGATGCGAAATCAGAAGAAGAGGAAGAAAAACAATCGGAAAAAAGTGAGGTTTCGGAGAAACCAGAAGACCAGACAGAAAAAAACGGAACTCCGGAGATTTCAGAAGACCAGCTGGAAAACAACGGGCCTACGGAGAAACCAGAAGAACAGCCGGAAAAAAGCGGGATTCCGGGGATTTCAGAAGAACAGTCAGGAGAATCTGAAAAGGAATTTTTGGAAGAAACAGCAAAAGAGTCTTCGGAAGCTTCAGCAGAAAAACCTGTAAAAGAATCATCCCAAAAGTATCCGGAAGAAACATCAAAAGACTTTTCCGAAGAATCCCCGGAAGAATTTTCCGAAACAAGATCAGAAGAAACCGCGAAAGAAGCAGAAGCCGATGTTATTGCGGAGATTTCCCCATATCGTCCGACCTGCAGAAGAATGACAATCGCTGGAGTAACAGAAGATTCTTCAGAAAAAATGTATGCAGCAGGAAAAGTGTATGCTGCAGGAATGGTAGATGCAGCGGAAACGGTATATGTCGCAGAAATGGTAAAAGCAGTAAAATCTGTGACAGATGTCCGTTCAGTTTCGGAGAAATTTTTCGGCAGTAATCAAGAAGAATCTACAGAGCTGATACTGGATGCCTGGATTTCTCAGTATTTTTATGTGCCTGAAGAGGAACTTCCGGAAAATTGCAGTTCCCGGATTCTGATGCTTCCGGGTGAAGAGGAAGAGCCTGTTGCAGTGACAGAAGTGGTCTGGATATTCCCGGAAGAAGAAATCGTGGACAAAAGCAGTGTGTCGATCCCTTTGATTTTGAAAGAAGAATACCGTTATTGTGAAAAGGTACGACAGCTGGAAGTTCTTGTAAAAACAGAAGAAAACGGGAGTATAGAGAATCCGACAGAAGAAACGGAGAAGAGTACGGGAGGATTGACGTTGTCTGTATCGGGAGAAAGTCAGCCTGAAATTTTGCTGACAGAGATAAATCCGGTCTTTCTGGAAACACCGGTTACCATGGCTGATTACACGATATCTGTAAAAACAGATAAAGAAAATCCCAAAGCGGGTGAGACACTTTCTTACATGGTAACGGTTACAAATACCGGGAGTCAGCCCCTTCCGCTGATCACGCTGGAGAGCAGTCTCAGTCCCTCAGAACTTCCATGCAGCTGGAGTTCGGAGGAAGGTCAGGAAACTGACGTAACCGGCAGAACTGTCATATTGACTGATTTGAAGCCGGGAGAAATACGCCAGGCTGCATGCCGGGTGAAATTGCCTGAGGACCAGAGTGAGCCGGTGGTAAACAGAATCACAGCTTCCGCGCAGAAAGCTTCGGATTCGGAAACGCTCCTTGTTCGTGATGTCACCCTGAAAACAGCAGTTACCCCTCTTAAGGTGGATTTTGCAGTAAGCAAATCTGCAGACCGTACTGTGGCAGGACCGGGGGATACGATTACCTATCAGATCTGTATCAGAAATACAGGAGAGCGAACTCTTCATTCTGTCCTTAGTACCGAGCGGTTTCAGATGGAAAATATTCAGGCACAGTTTGTAAAAAAAGACGGAGTTCTGCTGAGCAGTGATAAAACGCAGGCCTTGATCACGGAGATTCCTCCGGGAGAAGTGTTTTCTCTGGATGCGGTAGTGACGCTGCCGGAAGATCTGAAAAGCGGAGAACTGCTGAATCAGGTACTTGTAAAAACAAGGGAGACCGGTGACAAAGTGGTACAGACAACAGCGGCGGTACAGATTCTGGAAATGACTCCGACCCCGTCGCCGGAAAATGCTTCTGCGGATGAACAGGGAGGAACGGAAAACACCTCCGAAAACAGTGGATATCAGGCCTTGGATGCACCAAAAACTTCTGATGATTCCAATCCGGCTTTCTGGCTGATCATGCTTGGCACCGCATTTTTTGCATCAGCAGGCATATGGGGATATCATCAATTTCGCAAAAAACAGTAACCTGGAAAAACGCAGACATTGAAAAGGCGGATTAGGTGTGATATTCTATAATGGAATATACTTTTGGATATTGGAGCTTTTGTTTTCAAAAGTTTGCAAAAAGTAAGTTATAGTCCATATATGGAGGTAAAAAATATGAAATTATCATCCCTGTTGGAACGTCTGGAATACACCTGTATTCAGGGAAGTACAGACCGGGAAGTCACAACGGTTGTTTATGATTCCCGTAAAGTTCAGGAAGATTCCCTTTTCATCTGTATCCGTGGTGCAGTTGCAGACGGACATAAGTTTATCCCGGATGTTGTGGCAAAAGGAGCCAAAACACTGGTCGTGGAAGAGGAAGTGCAGGCACCGGAAGATGTTACGGTGATTCTTGTGAAAGATACCCGTTATGCAATGGCGTTTATTTCCGCTGCATATTTCGGTTATCCGGCAGAAAGCCTGAAGACCATCGGTATTACAGGAACGAAGGGCAAGACTACCACCACCTATATGGTGAAATCCATTCTGGAAAATGCCGGATACAAAGTTGGTCTCATTGGAACAATTGAGGCAATTATCGGTGAGAAAGTCATTCCGGCTGCCAACACGACTCCGGAATCTTTTGTGATCCAGCAGTATTTCCGTGAAATGGTGGACGCAGGCTGTGACTGTGTGGTGATGGAGGTTTCTTCTCAGGGCCTGATGCTGCACAGAACACAGGGATTTGTATTTGATTATGGTATTTTTACCAATATCGAGCCGGATCATATCGGACCGAATGAACACAGAGATTTTGACCATTACCTTTCCTGCAAATCCATGCTTCTGAAGCAGTGCCGTGTTGGAATCGTAAACCGTGATGACGAACATTTTGACAGAATTATTGAAGGACATACCTGTGAACTGGAAACCTATGGATTTTCCCCGGAGGCGGATCTTCGTGCAGAAGATGCGAAGCTGGTAGGCGGCAAGGGATATCTGGGCATTTCCTATCATCTGAGAGGACTCATGGATTTTCAGGTGGAAATCGATATTCCGGGGAAATTCAGCATTTATAATTCTCTGACAGCGATTGCTATTTGCCGCCATTTCCGTGTTTCCGAGGAAAACATCATCAAAGCACTGAAAGTGGCGAAGGTAAAAGGCCGTATCGAAATGGTAAAAGTTTCCGATGATTTTACGCTGATGATCGATTATGCACACAATGCGATGGCTCTGGAGAGTCTTCTGACTACCTTGAGAGAATATCAGCCTCACCGTCTTGTCTGCCTGTTTGGCTGCGGAGGAAACCGTTCCAGACTGCGCCGGTATGAAATGGGTGAAGTTTCCGGACGTCTGGCAGATCTGACGATCATCACTTCCGACAATCCAAGAAATGAGGAGCCGCAGGCCATTATCGATGATATTAAAGTCGGCATGGCAAAAACAGACGGAAAATATGTGGAGATTCCGGACAGAAAAGAAGCGATTTCCTATGCGATTCATCATGGAGAACCGGGCGATATTATCATTCTGGCAGGAAAAGGCCACGAAGACTACCAGGAAATCAAAGGAAAAAAATATCCGATGGATGAACGTGTGCTCATTGCTGATATTCTGGCAGGCAGATAGGAACAGAGAAAATACATGATATATGCGGATGTAATTGTAGACATTTCCCACGAAAAAGTGGACCGGAGCTTTCAGTACAAAGTTCCGGAGAATATGGAAAAAGAGATTCGTGTGGGAATGGTGGTACGGATTCCTTTTGGAAATGGCGACCATGAACGGAAAGGTTACGTGATCGGCCTTTCTGATGAGGCCAAATTTGACCTTCGGCGTATGAAAGAAATCCGGGGAGTCTCAAGCGGCGAAGAAACTACCGAATCAAAGCTGATCGCACTTGCAGCCTGGATGAGGGAATACTATGGTTCTACCATGATTCAGGCACTCAAAACCGTCCTTCCCGTGCAGGAAAAAATCAAAGCAAAAGAAAAAAGAACCATTTGTCTTGCCGTTTCCCGTCAGGAAGCAGAACAACTTGCCGAACAGCTGGAAAAGGGAAGATGCAAGGCACGGGCGAGACTTCTTCGTGCGCTTCTGGAACAGGGAAACCTGGATTATACGGCTGCTTCCCGTGAACTGGGCACAAATGCAGGAGTATTGGCTCCCCTTACCGAAGAGGGAATCATACGGGTGGAGAACAGTGAAATCTACCGTATGCCTGCAGATGTTCAGTCTCTGTCCGCAGAAAAAGAACAGGAATTAAGTCCCGCTCAGCAGGAGGCAGCAGAACAGATCGGGAAAGAATGGGAAGATCCATCTCCCAGACCGGTATTGCTCTACGGCGTGACCGGAAGCGGCAAAACACAAGTTTACATGAAACTGATCGAGCAGGTGCTTGAGGAAGGGAAAGAAGCCATTGTGCTGATTCCGGAGATTGCGCTTACCTATCAGACAGTCCGGAGATTTTACGGGAGATTCGGAGACAAAGTTTCGGTGCTGAATTCCCGTTTGTCTCAGGGAGAACGATACGATCAGTTTAAAAGGGCGAAACGCGGGGAAATTCAGGTCATGGTAGGCCCCAGATCTGCCCTGTTCACACCGTTTTCACATTTAGGTCTTATCATTATCGATGAAGAACATGAACAGACCTACAAGAGTGAAAACAGTCCGAGATATCATGCAAGAGAAACCGCAGTAAAGCGTGCCTCCATGGAAGGGGCAAGAGTAGTTCTCGGATCTGCCACTCCTTCTCTGGAGTCATACAGCAGGGCAATGTCCGGAGAGTACGCATTGGTGAAACTGGAAGCCCGGTACGGGGAACGTCCCCTTCCAGATGTATCGGTGGTGGATCTTCGCGAAGAACTGAAAGCCGGGAACCGGTCCGTTCTCAGCCGAAAGCTGAAAGATGCCATTTCGGAGAGACTGAAGCGGGGCGAACAGGCTATGCTGTTTTTGAACCGCAGGGGCTATGCGGGATTTGTATCCTGCCGTTCCTGCGGCCATGTAATGAAATGTCCGCACTGTGATGTATCTCTTTCCGAGCATAATAATGGGAAGCTTGTCTGCCATTACTGCGGGTATGAACAGCCGCGGGTGGAACAGTGCCCGGAGTGCGGATCGCCTTATATCGGAGGATTTAAGGCCGGAACACAGCAGATCGAGCAGGTGCTTGCCAGAACTTTTCCGGAGGCCAGAATCCTGCGGATGGATTATGATACGACCCGAAATAAGGGAAGCTACGAAAGAATTCTTTCTGCATTTGCAGAGCATGAGGCAGATATTCTGGTGGGCACCCAGATGATCGTCAAAGGACATGATTTTCCTCTGGTTACTCTGGTAGGAGTGATCGCGGCGGATCTTTCTCTGAATGCGTCGGATTACCGCTGTGCGGAACGGACATTTCAGCTTCTGACACAGGCAGTGGGACGATCCGGGCGCGGAATACGCAAAGGAGAAGCAGTCATTCAGACTTATCATCCGGAACATTACAGCATCCGTGCATCTGCTGTCCAGGATTACGAAGCGTTTTATGAGGAAGAAATGGGATATCGTACCCTGATGGATTATCCGCCGTCTGCGCACATGCTTTCTGTTCTGGCTTTTGGGGAGGATGAAGAACTTCTGGAAAAAGGGATGGAATACATTGCGAAATTCATTCGCCGTGTATATTCCGGAGAAGACCTTCATGTAATTGGACCGGCATATGCCTCTGTAGGCAAAGTCAATGATGTATACCGTAAGGTCATCTACCTGAAACACACAGAATATAAAATATTAAATCGCATCAAAGATAAAATAGAAAAGTACATAGAGATTAATTCCGGTTTCCGGAAACTTTATATACAGTTTGATTTCAGTTAATCAGTCAAGAAGAAAGGAAGAAAAGAAAATGGCACTTAGAACTATCAGAACAGAAGGAGATCCCGTACTGAGGAAGAAGAGCAGACCAATCACAGAGATGACACAGAAGCTGCGTAATCTGATTGTAGATATGATGGATACCATGTATGATTCTATGGGTGTGGGCCTTGCCGCACCGCAGGTGGGAATTCTCAAAAGAATTGTTGTGATTGATGTGGGAGAAGGACCGATCGTGCTGATCAATCCGGAAATTCTGGAAACATCAGGAGAACAGACCGGTGAAGAGGGCTGTCTCAGCGTACCGGGAATGTCCGGACAGGTTACCCGTCCGGATTATGTAAAAGTAAAAGCTCTTGATATTAATATGGAAGAAGTGGAATATGAGGGAACAGAACTGCTTGCCCGTGCTTTCTGCCATGAGATCGATCACCTGGACGGAAAAATGTATACCGATCTGGTAGAAGGGGAACTGCACAAGGTAAGCTATGAGGATGAAGACGAAGAGGAGTAATGACATTGAAAATTATTTATATGGGGACCCCTGATTTTGCGGTACTGCCGCTGCGTGCTCTGGCAGAATCGGGATATGAAATCGCTGCTGTTGTAACGCAGCCGGACAAACCGAAGGGCAGAGGCAAGACCATGCTTCCTACCCCTGTAAAAGAAGAAGCACAGAAGTATGATATTCCGGTTTATCAGCCGGTAAAAGTACGTGATCCGGAGTTTATTCAGGTTCTGGAGGAAATTCATCCGGATCTGATCGTGGTGGCTGCCTTTGGACAGCTGATACCAAAAACGATTCTGGACCTTCCGGAGTTTGGGTGTATCAATATTCATGCATCCCTGCTTCCGAAATACCGTGGTGCAGCTCCAATCCAGCAGGCAGTCATTGACGGGGAAAAAGAATCCGGTGTGACGATTATGCGCATGGGAACCGGGCTGGATACAGGAGATATGATTTCTAAAGTGATCGTGCCTCTTGCAGACGATGAGACCGGCGGAAGTTTGTTTGATAAATTGGCGCAGGCCGGGGCAGAATTATTGATAAAGACCCTGCCGTCCATTCTTGATGGTACTGCTGTCTATGAGAAACAGCCGGAAGAAAGCCCGACACCGTATGCGGCAATGATCACGAAACAGATGGGTCTTCTGGATTTTTCCGAAAGTGCAGTGAAACTGGAACGTCTGGTACGGGGACTGAACCCGTGGCCCAGCGCTTATACGTATCTGAACGGCAAGACGCTGAAAGTATGGAAAAGCAAAGCGGTACCCGGAAATACAGAGGAAGCGCCCGGAACCATTCTTGCTGCAGACAGAGAGGGCATTCATGTGGCATGTGCTGATGGAATCCTGGTACTGACAGAAGTACAGCTGGAAGGCAAAAAACGTATGGATACCGATGCTTTTCTTCGTGGCTATAAAATCGAAAAAGGCAGCGTCTTTATGAATCATAAGGAGTGAGAAATATGTACGGATATCGATATTACTGGGGATTTGACTGGACATATCTTCTGCTGGTGATAGGAATGTTTCTTTCCATGGCAGCATCCGGAAGGGTAAAGAGTACATTTGCGCGATACAAAGGCGTCAGGAGTGCATCCGGCCTTACCGGAGCCATGGCTGCACAGAGAATTTTGCGGGCAGCGGGCATCTTTGATGTACAGATCGTACGTGTCCGCGGAAGCCTGACAGACCACTATGATCCGAGAACAAAGCAGCTGGCATTGTCGGATGACGTTTTTGACAGCAGCTCTCTGGCAGCCGTAGGTGTGGCAGCTCATGAGTGCGGACATGCAATCCAGCATGCGACAGGATATGGACCGCTGCAGCTTCGGAGCGCAATTGTTCCTGTGGCGAATATTGGCGCCAATATTTCCTGGCCGTTATTTGTGGCTGGCCTGATTTTTTCCATTCAGCCGCTGATCACAGCAGGAATTGTGCTGTTTTCTCTGGCAGTTCTCTTTCAGCTGGTAACTTTGCCGGTGGAGATCAATGCATCTTCCAGAGCACTGCAGAATCTGCGGAGTCTTGGAATTCTGGGAGAAAATGAGATAAACGGTGCCAAAAAAGTTCTTTCCGCAGCAGCGCTGACGTATGTGGCAGCTCTTGCCTCCTCAATCCTGCAGCTTTTAAGACTTTTGATACTTGCCGGAGGAAGAAGACGTGACGATTAATGGAATCAATACCCGAGAAATGGTCCTGGAGATTTTGCTGGAAATTGAAGAAGGGGAGCACAGTCATATTGCCATTCGCAATGCCCTTTCCAAATATCAGTTTCTGCCGAAACAGGACAGAGCGTTTGTGACGAGAGTGTGTGAAGGAACCCTGGAATACAGGATTCTGATTGATTATATCATTGATTCATTTTCAAAAGTAAAAGTGGACAAGATGAAGCCTGTGATCCGGGAAATCCTGAGAAGCGCTGTTTATCAGCTGAAATTCATGGACAGTGTGCCGGACAGCGCAGTATGCAATGAGGCTGTCAAGCTTGCCCAGAAAAAAGGGTTTTATAATTTGAAACCATTTGTGAATGGTGTTCTGCGCACCATCGCAAGACAGATGTCGGAACTGGAGTACCCATCCAGAGAAGAGAATCTTCTGCGATATCTTTCTGTGAAATATTCCATGCCGGAACAGCTGGTTACACGCTGGCTGAATGATTACGGAGAAGAAACAACGGAAAAAATGCTGGCAGATTTCCTTGAAGAAAAGCCTATGACCGTACGCTTCCGGACATATCTGAATTCCGGCGAGGAAATCCTGAAAAGCCTGAAAGACCAGGGGGTAAAAGTGGAGCAGGCGCCATATCTTCCCTACGCCCATTATATTTCCGGATTTAATCATATCTATATGCTGGATGCTTTTGTCCAGGGAAAAATTCAGGTGCAGGATGTAAGTTCCATGCTGGTGGCGGAAGCCGCCCATCCGGAAAAGGGAGATTATGTTATCGATCTCTGCGCTGCGCCCGGCGGAAAAAGCCTTCATCTGGGAGATAAGATGGAAGGTTATGGAACGGTGGATGCCAGAGATGTAAGTCAGTATAAGGTGGATCTGATCGAAGACAATATTCAGAGAACCGGTTCGATTAACGTACAGGCAAAAGTCCAGGATGCCACGGTATTTGACGTGGAGTCGGAATGCAGAGCGGATATTGTTCTGGCAGATGTTCCGTGTTCCGGATATGGTGTGATCGGCAAAAAGCCGGAGATCAAATACCGGGCAACCGCACAGAAACAGGAAGAAATCGTAATCCTGCAGAGGACGATTCTTGACCGGGCAGCAGAATATGTAAAACCCAGAGGAGTTCTGATCTACAGTACCTGTACCATTGCAAAAGAAGAAAACGAAGAGAATATGATGTGGTTTATGAATAACCACCCATTCAAACTGGAGAGTCTGGATCCTTATCTTCCGGAGGAACTGCATTCGGAAACAACAGCCCTTGGTTATCTTCAGCTTTTGCCGGGGGTACATAAGACAGACGGGTTCTTTATTGCGAGATTCAGAAGGAAATAATAAATGATGAATATGACAGACATTAAGTCGATGACAATAGACGAATTAAAGGTGCTTATGACGGAACTGGGTGACAAACCGTTTCGGGCAAAGCAGATTTACAGCTGGCTTCATGAGCATCTGGTTACTTCCTACGATGAAATGACGAATCTGCCGAAAAGCCTGCGGGAAAAGCTTTCCGCCTATCCGATCACAGCCCTGGAGGCAGTGGATGTACAGATTTCGAAAATTGACGGTACCAGAAAATATCTTTTCCGGCTCAGTGACGGAAATGTGATCGAAAGTGTGCTGATGCGTTATAAACATGGAAATTCCGTATGTATTTCTTCGCAGGTAGGCTGCCGCATGGGGTGCAGATTCTGCGCATCTACGATCGGAGGATGGACGAGAAATCTGCTTCCCTCAGAAATGCTGGATCAGATTTACCGGATACAGGTGCTGACCGGAGAGAGGGTCTCCAATGTGGTAGTGATGGGAACCGGAGAACCTCTGGATAATTATGAAAATCTTCTGCGTTTTATTCACATTCTTACAGAAGAAGGCGGAATTCATATCAGTCAGAGAAACCTGACTGTTTCTACCTGCGGACTGGTGCCGAAGATTTATGAGCTGGCAGAAGAAAAACTGCAGATGACTCTGGCAATTTCTCTTCATGCGCCTAATGATGCCAGAAGGCAGGAACTGATGCCCATAGCAAAAAAATACACGATGGATGAATTGCTGACAGCCTGCAGAACTTATTTTGAAAAGACCGGACGCCGTATTACATTTGAGTACAGTCTTGTAGCAGGTGTCAATGACAGTGACGAGGATGCCAGGGAGCTGTCAGAGCGGATCCGCGGAATCAACTGCCATGTGAATCTGATTCCGGTAAATCCCATAAAAGAGCGGAATTTTCAGCGTTCTACCCGTGAGGCAGTCCAGAATTTCAAAATAAAACTTGAAAAATGTGGAATAAATGGTACTATTAGAAGGGAAATGGGCAGCGATATTGACGGTGCCTGTGGGCAACTGAGAAAGAGTTACATTGAAAAAACAGAAAGCGAGAAGTGACATGAGGGTATATTCAGCTACAGATGTAGGGCAGAAGCGGAAGATGAACCAGGATTATGTGTTTGTCT
>CAMBAL010000014.1 GCA_945864225.1 uncultured Blautia sp.
TTATAATCTAATGAAACAGATTTGTTCTCTGCAATCTGTATTAATTCTCCCACAGCCTGCGCTGCATTTGCTTTTGCCTTTAAATTCGCGCCTTTCAATACCATTTTGTCTTTTCCATGCGCAAATTCATCAGGGAAATCCGTACCGATATATATTTTCTCTGCCGTTTCACTAATCTCATAATATTTGCCGATATACTCCTTTAAATACTTTTCTATTTCTTTCCATTCTTCTTTAGATTTGCCTTTAAAACGTACATCATGAATCAAAACAGTTTTCTTATATTCTGGATCGGTAATAATAACTACATTCTTAGCCAATTATGTATCCTCCGACTCTGTTATTTTCCCGCATCGAAATATCTATTAAAAACACAAAATTCCATTACTTCGATTCTAATATGAAATCTATCTTATCATATTTTCGCAATGCGTGGTTCTATTTCTATAATAAAGAGATACAATCTAAATTTCTGTTCAAAAAAGCAGACAACGCAATGACATCCTCATCACCCTGTCTGCTTGTATTTCTTCTGTTTTTATCGTATCAACAAATCCACATACTTTGCCGGTTTCCAATTTAATCCATAATACTTTTCCAAAAAGTTCAGTGTACGCTCAAGACTGTCAATTTCTTCACCAATCCCATTAAACCAGATTATCAATAAAGTATAAACACGATTGTTAATATCACAATTCAACTGCTTCATGGTCTTATCATCCAGACATACTCCCTCAGCATGCAAATCTTCCACTACGCCATTTCGGAAAATAAGGTGTGTTAATGCTCTGGAAAGCGCCTGTAAGGTGTACTCATCCATAGCACGATTCCGCCTCATCCAGCATCGTCTCCGCAAAGATTCCATACCCGCTTGTGGAGTCCTGCACGAATACATGAGTGACAGCCCCCACAAACTTCCCATTTTGAATCACAGGTGACCCCGACATCCCCTGCACGATCCCTCCGGTTATTTCCAGGAGTTCAGGATCTGTAACCTGTATGACAAAACTTTTGTTGCTGTCCTCGTGATTCATATCAATTTTGGTAATTTCCGCATCATACATTTTTGCAGTTCCGTCCACACTGCTCACAATAGAGGCAGGACCGATTTCCACTTCCTGTTTATAGGCAATCGCCAGTTCCATCAGGGACATTTCCGATACAGCATTCGCATTAAATTCTCCATAAATTCCATTTCCGCTGTTTTTCCCAATTTTCCCGATAATCTGTCCCGGTTCGTAACGAATCAGGCCGGCAAGTTCCCCCGGACTTCCCTTACTTCCTTTCTGAATACCCAGGATTTCTGCCTGATACAGCTCTCCTTCCCGGATTTCAAGCAGTTCTCCTGTATCTACGTCACTGATGCCGTGCCCAAGCGCACCAAATGTTCCAGAGGAATCGATATATGTCAGAGTTCCGATCCCCTGTGTATCGTCTCTTACCCAGATACCGAGTTTATATTTTCCTTCTGTATCCTTTACCGGAGTCATGGAAACCGGAATCGTCTCATCTCCCCGCCGGACATCCAGAGTCACTTCTCCTCCATCCAGGAGAGACAGATCTTCCATCAGTTCCTTTTTTGATGAAATCTTCTGCTCATTCAGGGAAACAATATAATCCCCTGACTTTACGATATTTTTTGCAGGTTCCTCCGTCGTCCCGCTGTCCGTGGTGATTTCTCCGGTATCGACGATCAGCACACCCTCCGTTTCCATATACAGCCCAACCGTACTGCCGCTGACATATACACTGGTACTGTCCGATGGTATCACTTTTACATTTTTGAACGGAACCACTCCCATGAGCCTGCAGGGAAGCAGATAACTTCCCTCTCCGGACACGGTCACTGCATCTTCAAATGTTACGAAAGGCCGGGCAAGCATTGCTTCTACGTGATCTTCCATGCCCCGTTCCACCCGAATCTCGTCCGGAATTTTTCTGTCCAGATAGCGATAGCCCGTAATTCCCATTGCAAGCAGATCAAGACAGAGACACCACAGAATAAAACGCCTGTATTTCCTTTTTCTTTCCATCTCGCCACATCCTTTTCCTAAGTATATTTTCTGTAAAATACCAAAATCGGCATGATTCTGATGAACAGCAAATTTCTGCTGTCAGTATCTTCCCATATCAGCTAACCCTTTTTATCAGACAAACTTTTTCGCACAAAAGAAAAAGAGAGAAACACCCTCTCGGATATCCTCTCTTAGTATGCGGGAAAAAAATTTATTTCAGTCTTGTATTTTTATGTACACGTGCCAATTCTTTCATTTCTCTTGCATTTTCCAGAACTGCATCGGTAATCTCGGCACCCCCGAGAAGTCTTGCCAGCTCTTTCAGACATGCATCTCCTTCCAGCGGATGAATCTCCGTAATCGTTTCTGTACCCCGAAGATGTTTCTCTATCTCAAAATGAGTATCTGCCATCGCTGCGATCTGCGGAAGATGGGTAATACAAAGCACCTGATGATGCCTTCCGATAACTGCCATTTTTTCAGATACTTTCTGCGCGGTTCTTCCACTGATACCGGTATCGATCTCGTCAAAAATCAGTGTCTCAATCTGATCGCGGTCTGCAAGTATCGCTTTCAGTGCAAGCATGATTCGGGAAAGCTCACCACCGGATACGATTTTTCCAAGTGGCTTCAGGGTTTCACCCGGATTTGTGGAGATCACATATTCCACTTCATCAAAACCATTGTCTGAATAGGACGCTTTCTTTTTAAATTCAATA
Organism: uncultured Blautia sp.; assembly: GCA_945864225.1. Classification (GTDB taxonomy): domain Bacteria; phylum Bacillota; class Clostridia; order Lachnospirales; family Lachnospiraceae; genus Blautia_A. The sequence continues at coordinate 2,735 of CAMBAL010000014.1, forward strand.
TCAAAATTCACATCCAGGAAATTCAGATCCTGCAATCCTTCGATTACTTTTCCAACAAGCTGCTGACTGTATTCTTTCCTGATTTCAGACAAATCATACGATGCAGTTTCCAGTATTTTTTCTGTTTCAGCAAGATGTTCTTCTGCTTCCTGGAAACGTTCCTCATATCTGATAAGATTTTCCAGTTTTTCCTGCTGTTTTTTCAGGTAAAGCTGAATTTCTTCAATACTCTGACCATATTTGGATTTCAGTCCGTTGATCAGATCCAGTCTCTGCTCTGTTTCGTAAAATGACTCATCATCAAAGGTCAGATCTTCCATATAGGATGACAATTCTCTGTTAAAATCATTGACCAGCGCATCAATTTCCTGAAGGGATGACTCCATATTTTCAAGTTCGGAATCATATTCTGTCACTCTGGAAAGCTCCCGAAGAGCCGATCCAATCGTCTCTCCCGCCCCGTTCTGCCCATCATAACCAGTCAGGCCATGAACCGTCTGCAGTGTCTCTGCAATCCGTTTCCCGTTACTCAGTTTACGGTACAGTTTTTCCAGTTCTTCATCTTCCCCTTCCGTCAGATGTGCACGCTCGATTTCTTCAATTTCAAATTCAAGAAATGCTTTTTCACGATTGCGCTGTTCTTCATCCATATCCAGTTCTTTCAGGGCACGAAGCGCTTTGCGGTATGACTGATAAGCAGCTTTCACCTTCTCTTTTTCCGGCTGGATTTTCTCCTTACCATAAGCATCAAGAATCTCCAGCTGCTTCTCCGGATACAGCAGTGACTGGTGTTCATGTTGTCCGTGAATATCCAGAAGACAGGTTGCAGCCGCCTTCATCTGACCGACTGTGCAGGTTTCCCCGTTAATCTTATTGATACTTCTTCCGTCCATTATTTTCCGTGATAACAGGACCTGTCCATCCTCCGGAAAAATATCCAGTGCACGGAGAGATTCCTCCGCTTTTGGATTTTCCACCTGAAAAAGAAGTTCCACCAGAGCATACGGAGCATTCTCCCGAATCATATTTCTGGAGATTTTGCTTCCGAGAATCAGCTGCATGGAACCCAGTAGGATGGATTTTCCGGCACCGGTCTCACCGGTGAGGATATTCAGACCAGGTCCGAATTCCACTTCAATTTCTTCTATCAGTGCAAGGTTTTTTACATGAAGATGTACCAGCATTTCGTCCTCCTGATCGTGCTGCGTCGGATTGCTCTAGCAATCTATTTCCTCTCCGCCGCAGTGCTATCGTTTTAAAATACCCTTTAATTTCTCTTTTACCGTCTGTGCCTCCTCGGTCGACCTGGTCACACACAGAACCGTATCATCCCCGGCGACACAGCCCAGAATCTCCTGCCATTTCAGCGCATCCAGAGCTGCTGCCACCCCCATGGCCATACCGGAAACCGTCTTAATCACGATGATATTCTGCCCGATATCAATCGATGTCAGAGCATCATGAAGCACTCTGGTATATTTATCCCCCAGTGTTCCCTGAGTATTCTCCAGAATCGCATAATGGGATTTTCCGTCTCTTCCGGCAACTTTTGTCATTTTCAGGGCACGAATATCTCTGGATACCGTTGCCTGAGTTACTTTAAATCCAGCTTCGTTCAGTCTGGCTGCAAGTTCTTCCTGTGTATCAATCTCATACTGCTGAATCAGCTCGATTATTTTTTCATGTCTTGCTACTTTCACCTTTGATCCTCCTAGCTGTTGCGCATCTTCTGCCTGATTACTTCCACAAAACTTAAATGATTCAGTTTCAGGATTCTGGTGCTTACACCGGCTTTCCGGATCACAATTCTGTCTCCGGTCACCATGGGAATCTCTTTGTCTCCGTCAAAAGATGCCAGTCCCTTTTCCTCATTCTGTCTTCTTCCTTCTCCCAGCTCCACCGTGATCACATCCTGCTCCGGAAAAATGATACTTCTGGAATTCAGTGTGTGCGGTGCAATAGGCGTCATAATCGTCATGGACGCACTGGGGGACACGATCGGGCCTCCGCAGGAAAGGCTGTAGCCCGTGGAACCTGTAGGTGTGGAAATAATGATTCCATCCGCATTATAAGAATTCAGATACTCATTGTTTACATAGTTTTTGAACCGTACAACACGAAGAGGACCTTCCCTGCAGATTACAATATCGTTCAGGGCCAGATCACTTCCCAGAATTTCTTCTCCTCTGTAAACGGTTCCCTCCAGCATCATCCGTTCTTCCACTTCATAGTCATCTGACATAAGCTGATCAAGAGCCGGATATACGGACTGCCTGTCCACTTCCGCAAGAAAACCAAGATTGCCCAGATTCATTCCAAGAAGAGGAATTCCCCTATGTACCACATCTCTGGCAGCCTGCAGAAGGGTTCCGTCACCGCCAAGCACAAGGATACATTCTGTTTCTTCCGGAATCTGATCCGGATCTGTATAATGGTAAGGTCCATCCAGTTTCCGGACGGCTTTTTGTACCTGACAGTGTCTTCCGTGTTCTGTCAAATAGGAGACAATACTGTCTGTAAGCTCCAATCCTTCATCCTTCTGGCTGTTGGTTATCATATAAAAATTATCCATACTTCGTACTTCCTCAATCCAGTTGTCTGTGAGCCTCCGCTACAATCTCTGCGGGAAGTTCTGTAAGTCCGGAAACGATTTCTGTTCCCTCCGGACGTTTTTTCAGGTGAAGAAGATATTCAATATTACCTTCCGGACCCTTGATCGGGGAAAAGGACAGGTGATGCGGTTCCAAAGCAATACCCGCTGCATAATCCAGCACTTTTTCGATAACCTCTAGATGCACTGCCGGGTCCCTTACCACGCCCTTTTTTCCTACCTTTTCTCTTCCTGCTTCAAACTGCGGCTTGATCAGACAGACAATTTCTCCTTCCTCTGTGAGAAGATTCCGTACCGGAAGCAGTACCTTTGTCAGAGAAATAAAAGAAACATCAATAGAAGAAAAATCTGCCGGTTCCTGAAGATGCTCAGGAAGCACATAGCGGATATTTGTTTTTTCCATGCAGACCACACGCGGATCATTGCGAAGCTTCCAGTCCAGCTGACCGTAGCCTACATCGATGGAATACACTTTTTCCGCTCCGTTCTGCAGCATACAGTCTGTAAAACCGCCTGTAGAAGCTCCCACATCCATACACACCTTTCCGGCAAGTGCAACGCCGAAATGCTTCATGGCTTTTTCCAGTTTCAGGCCTCCGCGGCTCACATAAGGAAGGACATTGCCCCTCACCTCGATTTTTACTGTTTCCGGAAACATGGTTCCGGCCTTATCTTCCTTCTGTCCGTCCACATAAACGTCTCCGGCCATAATATATGCTTTTGCTTTTTCTCTGGAGGGTGCCAGTGCACGTTCCATCATCAAAAGATCCAGTCGTTTCTTCATATCAGTCCTCGTATTCTTCAATAGCCCTCACAATATCTGTTTCCGTCAGGCCGATTTTTGCTTTTAATTCCGGCACAGTGCCATGGGTAATAAAACGATCCCAGATTGCAATATTCAAAGTCCGCACTTCCGGATGACATGCTTCCAGATAAGATGCCACATGTTCTCCAAATCCACCATTTTTCACATTTTCTTCCACCGTCACAAACAGCCGGTGATCTTTTGCAATCTGATCCAGCAATGCAGTGTCCAATGGTTTTACAAACCTCACATTCACCAGAGTGGGATCGTATCCATCCTGTCTCAGTATTTCGCAGACGTTTACACAGGTCTTTGCCATAGATCCCACAGAAAGAACCGCCACTTCCCGGCCTTTCCTGATCATTTCACTTCTGCCGTATTCTACCGGAGCCTGAAACTCTTCCAGTCCCCGATATGCCTCTCCTTTGGGATACCGTATCGCACACGGACCCGGATACTTCACAGCAAACTCCATCATTGCCTCCAGTTCCCATCCGTTCTTAGGCGCCAGAACTGTCATATTGGGAATCATGCTGAGATAGGAAAGATCAAAACAGCCGTGATGCGTCTCACCATCCGCACCCACGATGCCGGCACGGTCAAGCGCAAAGATCACATGCAGATTCTGCATACACACATCATGAAGAATCTGATCTATCGCTCTCTGAAGGAACGAGGAATACACGGCAACCACCGGAATCATTCCGCCCAGTGCAAGACCGGCCGCAAATGTTACTGCATGCTCTTCTGCAATTCCCACATCATAAAACCTGTCCGGAAAAGTCTTTCCAAACTTCTTAAGCCCGGTTCCTTCCGGCATGGCTGCCGTAATGGCTACCAGACGTTTTTCTTTATCTCCGAGTTTCACCATGGATTCGGCAAAAACATCCGTATAAGACGGAGCTGCCGGTTTCTTCAGTTCCTTTCCTGTCTCCACATCAAAAGGTCCTGTCCCGTGAAATCTGGACGGATGGATTCTCGCCGGTTCATAGCCTCTGCCTTTTTCGGTCAGGACATGTACCACAACAGCACCTTCCACCCTTTTTGCCTCGTTAAACAGTTTCATCATCTGACGCATATCATGGCCGTCTACCGGTCCCAGATAAGTCAGACCCATATTTTCAAAAAGCATTCCCGGAATAAAAAGCTGCTTGATACTGCTCTTGGTCCTGCGCATGGTATCTACTACCGCAGTGCCAACTCCGGGAATTTTTTTCAGGTTTCTGGTCACATTCATCTTAAACCCGGTATACGCTTCCGCCGTGCGCAGAGCGCTCAGATAGCTGGACATACCGCCCACGTTTTTGGAAATAGACATATTATTATCATTCAGAATAATGATAAAATTCGTCTTCAGATCCGCAGCATTATTCAGTGCTTCATATGCCATACCGCCCGTCAGCGCACCATCCCCGATCACAGAAACCACATGATGCTTCTGTCCCAGCAGATCTCGCGCCCTTACATATCCCAGTCCCGCAGAGATGGAATTGGAACTGTGACCTGTATCAAAGGAATCACAGGGGCTCTCTTTTCTCTTGGGAAATCCGCTGATGCCGCCTTCCATGCGGAGCCGGTCAAATTCATCCTTTCTTCCGGTAAGTATCTTATGAGTATACGCCTGATGTCCAACATCCCAGATAATTTTATCGTGAGGAAGATTCAGCACATTATGAAGTGCCAGTGTCAGTTCCACAACACCAAGATTGGAAGCCAGATGGCCTCCTGTCCTGCTCACAGAATCTATTAAAAAGCCCCTGATTTCTTCTGCAAGACGGGGAAAATCCGACAGTGCAATCTTATGAATATCATTGGGTTTTTTGATTTTTTCCAGAATCATTGGTATCCTTCTTTCATTTCCTGCGGCTGATCAGATAATAGATCAATTCCGTCAGGAATTCATTTTTTTGGTCAAGACTGTCCAGAAGCCGGATCGCTTCCCCGGAAAGTTCTTCCACCTGATGCGAAGCTTCCTCAAGTCCAAAAAGCGTCACATATGTCGTTTTATTATTCTTTTCATCACTGTGTACCGGTTTGCCCAGTTCCTCACTGGTGCTTGTCACATCCAGAATATCATCCTGTATCTGAAAAGCAAGCCCGATCTTTGCAGCAGCCTGCTCGATCACTGCAGTCTGCTCTTCATCTGCGCCCGCCAGTACCGCACCGGTCATCATAGCTGCTTCCAGAAGTGCCGAAGTCTTGTGACAGTAAATATAATCCAGCATCTCCTGGCTGACAGGTTTGCCGTCATTCTCCACATCCACACTCTGACCGCCCAGCATTCCATACAGACCGGTCTTATGCGCCATAATCCGGAGTGCTTTCACAATTCCGGGATTCTCCGGAGCCAGATCAAATGCCCGAAACATGGTTTCATAGGCATAATTAAGCAAGGCTACTCCGCTCAGTACGCCCATAGCCTCGCCATATACCTTATGTGTCGTAAGTCTTCCTCTCCGGTAATCGTCATTGTCAATCGCCGGAAGATCATCATGGATCAGAGAGTGTGTATGAATCATCTCCATAGCTGCCATAAATGGCTCCGCCGTCTGAAGGTCACCGCCAAACATCCGGCAGGTCTCCATAAGGAGCAGCGGGCGAAGACGTTTACCGCCTGCACACATGCTGTAATTCATCGCTTCCGCCATATTCTTGGCAAATCCCTCTTCCGGAGGAAGGTATTTCCGGATCACTTCTTCTATCCTGTCGATCCTGTATTTCAGTTCATCTTGAAAATTCACGTAACGTCCCATCCTCATCCATCTGCAGCATTTTCTTTTCTACTGTATCCAGTTTATCGCTGCAGTATTTCAATAATTCCATTCCCTGTTTATATAAACGGAAAGACTCTTCCAGTGAAGTTTCTCTGTCTTCCAGTCTGTCTGCAAGCTCATCCAGCTGAAGAAATGCATCTTCAAGAGTCTTTTCCTTCATCTTTTCCATCTCTGGTTCTGCCATTCTTACCGTTCTTCCTTTCTGAGTCTGTCCACAACGGCTTCCATGCTTCCATCCGTCACAGAAATCGTCAGTCTGTCACCGGGCCGCACCTGCGTAACGCTTGTCACTGTTTTTCCCTCTTCATCAGCCACATGGGAATATCCCTGATTCAGCTTCTTAAGCGGGGAAAGACCCGAAAAACGTTCCAGATAGATCGACAGCCTGTGTCTGCTGTCCTGCATCCGCCTGTCAAAAGCCTCCCGGATCCGGTCATCCATATCCGCAAGCCTCTGACAGTTTTCACGGAGCCGGTTCTCCGGACTCAAATACTGAAGTTTCACCTGATACTGTTCCAGACGGCTGCGCATCAGCTCCACTCTTCCCCGCATGGAACGGTTCAGACGTTCCCCGTAAGCCCGCACAGATTCCACAAGGCTCCGATAGTCATCCACCGCAAGTTCTGCTGCTGCAGACGGGGTTGGGGCACGAAGATCCGCCACAAAATCCGCAATCGTAAAATCCGTCTCATGGCCCACAGCGGAAATCACCGGCGTACGACATTCAAAAATGGCTCTCGCCACTTTTTCTTCATTAAATGCCCACAGATCCTCAATCGAACCACCGCCTCTTCCCACAATGATCACATCCACGCCAGCTTCATCCAGCATACGGATTCCTCTGGAAATACTGTCTGCAGCGCCCTCTCCCTGAACGAGAGCCGGATACAGAATCATCTGCAGATAGGGATTTCTCCGCAGAGAAATATTACGGATATCCTGCACTGCCGCTCCCGTAGGTGCGGTCACTACACCAAGCTTTCTGATGAATCTCGGTATCGGCTGTTTATATTCCTGCGCAAACATTCCCATGTCTTCCAGCTCAGCCTTAAGCTGAAGGAATCGTTCATAAAGAGCTCCCGCTCCCTCCAGAGTGATTTCTTTGGCATAAAGCTGATAACGGCCGTCTCTTTCATAGACATCCACAGTACCGCCTGCGACCACACGGTCTCCATCCTTCATCCGGAAAGACAACCCGCGTCTATGACCGGCGAACATGACACAGCTTAACACTCCTGTCTCATCTTTCAGTGAAAAATAGATATGACCACTTGTATGATATTTACAGTTGGACACTTCCCCTTTTACATAAATCTTTTGCAGAAGAAAGTCCTGCACAAACATATTTTTCACATAACGGTTCACCTGTCCGACGGAATAAATGGTTTTCATTCTACCTCAGCAGCCGTATCTGCCGTCTGTTTTTTTTCTTTATCTGCTTTATTGATAATAATGTGCTTCGCCCTGTGCTCTTTTCTCACAGGAGCTTTGTGTTCTTCTGCATCGTCTTTTCTTCCGCTGGCAATCTTGCCGAGAACACCATTGACAAAGGAACCGGATGTCTCGCCTCCGAAACATTTGGCGATTTCCACAGCTTCATTGATGGCAACTCCAACCGGCACATCCTCTTCGTATTTCATCTCATATACAGCAAGGCGAAGTGCACTCAGATCCACCCGGTTCATACGGTCCGTCTTCCATCCACGGCTGTATTCATTCAGAACACCATCAATCTCCTCCAGATGTGCAAGTACACTACTGTATTGCTCCTGTATCGCTATACGGCTCTTATCATCCGGCTCCTCAAGGCCCTCAAAATAAAGATTTACCTGTTCTGTCATCTCGTTTTCGGAATTAAACTGCGTCATAAACAGCAGTTTAAATACATGTTCTCTCTGTTCCCTTCTTTTCATAATTCCTCCTAATATAGAAAAAAGGAAAGGGTTACTTTCCTTTTTCGTTCTCCATATCTACGCTGGCAATGTGGATATTGACATCTGCCACTTCCAGTCCGGTCATGCTCTCAATGGAAGTTTTTACCTTGTCCTGAACCTTCTTGCTGGTCTCCAGAATATTCATACCGAATTCAATATTCAGTGTCAGATCTACTGTGACCACGCCTTCCAGCACCGTCACCTTCACGCCTCTGGAAAGATTCTTCATGCCGAGCTTGCTGACCAGCTCATTGGTAATGTTGCCGCCCATAGATGCAACACCTTCCACATCTGTAGCAGCAAGACCTGCAATGATCGCAACTACCTCATCTGCGATCTGTACTTCACCAACACCGCCGATATCCTGTATTTTATATGTTGTTCTTTTTTCAGCCATTCTAACTCCTCCTAAAGGTTACTGCCCCATCCTTTACAGATGCAGGCAGATACGCTCCGTTACGTTTTTTGCTTTTTTTATTATAACAAATCAGCCGAAAAATGAAAAGGGTTATTTACTGAATTCTGTCAATATTAAGTTTGGATTACGGTCCTGCGTCATACCCACACTCCACGGATTTACAAAGAGCAGAAGCGGATTACCCTTGAGATCAGTTACTTTCTTCATATCAGAAGTACCGGTGATCTTCGCTACATCAACTTCCTCTTTGTTTGCGATCCAGCGGATATGCTCATACGGCAGATTTTCCAGGCGAATTTCCACATTGTATTCATTTTCCAGACGGTATTTCAGCACATCAAACTGAAGGACACCGACTACACCCACAATAATTTCTTCCATACCTGTATTAAATTCCTGGAAAATCTGAATCGCACCCTCCTGCGCGATCTGATTGATTCCCTTCACAAACTGTTTCCGTTTCATGGTATCAATCTGACGCACTCTTGCAAAATGCTCCGGTGCAAATGTAGGAATTCCCTCAAATGCAAACTTATTCCCCGGTGCACAGATCGTGTCACCGATGGAGAAAATACCCGGGTCAAAAACACCAATGATATCTCCCGCATAAGCCTCATCCACCACATGACGGGCCTCTGCCATCATCTGCTGCGGCTGAAGAAGACGCATTTTTTTATTTCCCTGCACATGATACACTTCTTCTGATGCATCAAATTTACCGGAACAGATCCGCATGAACGCAATACGGTCTCTGTGCGCTTTATTCATATTTGCCTGAATCTTAAATACAAATGCAGAAAAATCATCAGACATCGGATTGATTTCACCTTCATCTGACATTCTTGGCAACGGTGATGTAGTCATTTTCAGGAAATGCTCCAGAAATGTCTCTACACCGAAGTTTGTCAGCGCAGATCCGAAAAATACCGGTGTCAGATTTCCTCTGCTTACCTGTTCCTGATCAAAATCCGCACTTGCACCATCCAGAAGCTCGATTTCTTCCATCAGCTGTTCTTTCTGTTCCGGATCCACCAGTTCTTCCAGTCTCGGATCATCAATATCGATCTCTTCGATTTTTCCCTCTTTGGTACCCTTCTGGGTATCTGAGAAGATCAGCACTTTATGCGTATTTCTGTCATAGACACCGCGGAATTTCTTACCGGAACCGATCGGCCAGTTTACAGGACAGGTTGCAATTCCCAGCTCTTTTTCTATTTCATCCAAAAGGTCGAAAGTATCATTGGCATCCCGGTCCATTTTATTAATAAATGTAAAAATCGGAATATGGCGCATGACGCATACTTTGAACAATTTCCTGGTCTGGGCTTCCACACCTTTGGAACCGTCGATGACCATGACAGCAGAATCTGCCGCCATCAGCGTACGATACGTATCCTCAGAGAAGTCCTGATGTCCCGGAGTATCCAGAATATTAATGCAATATCCGTCATAATGGAACTGCAGTACGGAAGAAGTAACGGAAATACCTCTCTCCTTTTCGATTTCCATCCAGTCGGATACTGCATGACGGGCCGTAGCCTTGCCCTTGACACTTCCGGCCAGATTGATGGCACCGCCATACAGCAGGAATTTTTCTGTTAAAGTAGTTTTGCCGGCATCCGGGTGGGATATGATCGCAAACGTTCTTCTTTTTTCTATTTCTTTCGTATACTTCGACACGGTTGGCCTCCTATTATTTTCTATGTATCAAAGGGGTCAAATCTCGTTTTGACCCCAACATCTCTTTATTTTATATAACGAAAGCTTGACTGTCAAGGATATTTCAGTCATAAATTCTTTCCACTATTTCATTCATAAAGCTCTCCCGCCTGCATCAGTCATAAATTCCTTCCGTTTCAATTTCATATCCGTCATAGATATCTGCCGCGGTTTCCGCATCTTCATAAATATCTGCGGATGTTTCTGTATCTTCATAAATATCTGCGGATGTCTCCACATCTTCCTCTGCATAGGAAGCTCCTGATGTCTCACTGGTATCTTCCTCATAGATTCCTGCATCCCCGGCAGAAGTTTCTTCTGCAGCTTCACTCTCACTCAGCGGTGTGATCACAATTGCTTCCGGCGCAATTCCGGTCTTTCGTTTTACGATATCTTCGATCTGTGCACGCCTTGCATCATCCAGATAAACATCCGGAACTACCACATCTGCCGTCTCCCCGGTAAGATTTACCACCACGTTTTCAAACCCTTTTGCCTCCAGAAGAAGCTCCGCAGCTGCCTCTTTTTCTGTTATATCGGTCATTGCTACCATGGTGCTGATGGCTTCCTGCTTCTGTTCATCCGCAATTTCCTCATTGTTGATGATTTCCTGCAGATCCGCTTTATTCTGTGAACGGATCTGTTCTCTGCTGAGTTTTGCCTGAGCCGCAAACCCGGATGCACCGGTAAGTACTGCTTCTCCCGGAGTACTGGTATCTCCCGATCCGGTTTCCGTATCAGCTGCTCCGTTCTCATCCAGAAGCGCTGTTTCGTCTGTCAGATCATAATCCACCTCCTCCAGAATCGTGCTGCTGTCTGTACTGGTTTCTTTGTCTTTGAATCCAAGATCCACATCTGCAAAATTCAGATACCCGGCCACCGCAATAAGAATTGCCAGTGATGTAATGATCACCTGATTCTTTTTCATGATTTTTTTCACTTTCCCTCTCCTCATTTCATTTTCATAATACTAATTTTATGGGCTTCAATCTGAAATAATGCCATCACCGCTTTTTGAATCCTCTGCACAGTAACCGGATTATCGGCTCCCTGTGCAGCAATCAGCACTCCTGTCACTTCCGTTTCCTGCGTTCCGTAGAAAGATCCCGTATTCCCATCTGTTCCCGTCATCAGCATAACCCGCACCTCTCCTGCTCCCTCTGTACTGGAAAGCAAATCCTCAAGTTTTTTCTCAAGTTCTGATTTTTCTGTTTCTTCCTGCCCGCTTTTATCTGCTGCAACGAGGGAACCTTCCTTCTTTGAATCATGAGAGACAGGCATTGCCGCTGCCGCCAAAAGCAGGCCCAGAAGCAGAAGTATGATCCACTGTGTTCTCCCCATCCGCTGAAATACGGAACGTATAGTCTCCTTCCCCGATTCCGCATGATTCCCAAAGAGCATCAGCCACCCTCCTTTTCTGTTCTTCATCCGGCTTTTCCCGTACTGTGAGAACTGCAGACACACGATCCCCTTCTATATGTACGGCAGCATCCACAAGGTTTATTCCTGTATTTTCCAGAGCATTCCTGATATTTTCCTGAATTTGTGCCTGATAACCTTTTTTCAGGTAAAGAATCTGCATCCGCTCAGCCTCTTCCTGTTCCATCAGCTGCGTTTCCCTGTCATAATGAAGCGTAAAGTCCGCAAACAGTTCCTCACCTTTTCCCAAAAGTGCAAACACCGGTGTACACATCATTGCGATCAGCAGAAATCCCATAAACAGACGCACATATCTCTCATATTTTTTATCCGGAACCAGATGAAGAAATGCGGTAAATAGAATATAAAAAACGGCCAGATTTTTCATCCACTGATAGATTTCTTCTTTCATGCAGCTCCCCCAAATCCAGACATAAGAATCACAAAGGTCAGGATACACATCACTTCTGCAGTAAACAGAATCCGTAAAAGAAGAGCACAGCCTTCTCCCAGTGTACTCAGGCATTCCACCATCCTCTTATCCGAAACCGGCTGGGAAACAGCTGCCAGGAACCGAAAAGAAAGGGACATAAATCCAAAATGAATCACCGGTTCTGCCGCAGCGATCAGTAAAACTGCCAGAAATACCACTCCCAGACAGTTTCTCACCAGAACAGCCCCCGTCAAAACCAGTTCTGTCACCGTATTTACTGCATTCCCGATCCCCGGCAGTGCACCGGCTGTTTTTCCCAGCGCGCTTCGTTTCAGAGAATCGATCACCGGAGCTACCAGACTCCTGACCACCTGAAGCCCGACAGTCAGGCTCAGCAGGCTTTTCAGTCCCCATTCCACTGCTGTTTTCAGAAGTTCTGCCAGTTTTCCCAGCATTTCCTCTTTTGACAAATGATTGACCAGAAGGATCAGCACATAAAGATTTACTCCGGGCAGAAACACGGACAGAAGAATCCACTGAACCAGCCATACCAGCAGCAAGACTCCTTCATAGAACAAAACAGCTGTTGACGCTCCCACAGATGCAGCCACAGCCATATAATATGCCGGAGCAAGACCTTTCATAAACTGCGTCATCCAGGACAGCTTTTGTGCAAGGGAAAGACTCATCCGGGAAAAAGAGTCCATCAGCAGCATAAACAGCAGCAGATAGACTACATAAAAACTGACCTCCCCTATCTGACCGCTGTCAAGTACCGATGCGAAATTCGAGAACACAGCTGCCATCAGGATCAGCACCAGACACTTTACAAAAAGTCCTTTTTCCTGCTGAAACCGCGAAAAAAAAAGACTGCGCAGAAATTCCTGCACTGCCTCTTTCGAAAAGACCTGTTCTCCCGACATCAGCCCTCTGGCTGCTTCTGCAAGGGAAAAGCTGTTTTCTCCCAGCATCTCATCCATCATCTTCTGTATTTCCGTAAAATCCATTTCACCCAGAAGTTCTTCCTGGAATTCTGAGCCGTACGCTTCTTCAGGCAAATAAATCATAAACAGCCCTAAAATCATCAGTATTTCCAGCAGCACCACACGGAATCTCATGTCAGAAACTCCTGAATTGTCTCGATCAGAGACAGAAGAACCGGCATACTGAGAACCATCACCGACAGTTTGCAGAACAGTTCAATCTGCGCACCTGTTGCCTGACATCCCGCATCTCTGCATATTCCTGCGGAAAACTGTCCGATATAAGTAATCCCGAGCATCTTCACCAGTGTAACAAAATAATCCGCATCCATATCCAGATTTTCCCTGATCCTCCGGATGGAATCAAACAGATACTCCAGTTTTCCCACTGCAAGAGAAAGAATGAGAATCCCCACTCCCATCGTGACAAATCCGGAATATTCCGGTTTGGTACCTTTCAGCATGAAACTCAGCATCACGCCGCCTAATCCCAGAAGTGAAATTCTGACAATATCCACCGGCAGCTCCCTTCTTTCTTCTTCCTGATACACATAAACAATCTGATAGAAAAACCACGTTCCGGTACAGCAAAAAAAACATTCGGGATGATATCATCTATCATTTATTTTTGCTCTGGAGTGTGTGTGAAAATTGCTTTCCGACTTTTCAAACACGCTCTAAAGCATAAACAATTTCTGAATACTCTCAAAAAGATCATAAATATAGGGAACGATCCAGAACAATACAATCAAAAGTCCCGCAAGGCTTACAAGAAAAGCCTGTTCATCCCTTCCGCTGTGTTTCAGCACCTGCGTGAGAATGGAGACAAGAATTCCGACTGCCGCTATTTTGAAAATAATACTGACCTCCAAACAAGCCTCCCTTCCAGGCCGGGACTACCAGATCAGAATCGCCAGAAGGATACCTCCCAGAACCCCCAGACTTTGATATACTTTCTTTTTTGCCGGCATTTCCGCCCGTAAGTCATCTCTGGAACGCCCAAGCTCCTCCTCGAGAAATTCCAGCTGTTTTTTCTGCATATCCAGATCAAGATACCCCAGTTTTTCTCCCAGAGACAAAAAGAGCTCCCATTCTCTTTCTGACAGTGGAAGCTCTCCGAGAATTTCCACAGCACAGCCCCTGTAAATCTCCGAAAACCGCATTCCGGAAGATGTTTCTGTTTTTTCTGCTGTTTTTCTTAAAAATTCTCTGTATTGTCCATTCATCCGAACGGATACATCCCAGAAAGCATCATGAAGCGATGCATGTCTGCTGCAGATTTCTCCTTTCAGCCAGCGTATCATCAGTAAAATTTCCTCCAGAGATTTTTCCCTGCAGGACAATTCATAACTTCTGCAAAAGCCAAGACCGGCTCCTGCTGTGAGAATCAGAATCATTCCCGCTGTTTTCAGCATAAAGCGCCTTCCGCATCATAAATCGCTTCCACCACACCGGCATAACTGCCTCGTCCGAGAACAATATAACGTTCAAAAACTCTGGCTGCCAGAAGTTTCTGAAACAATGGCTGACTCAGTACATCCTCCATGGAGTTTCCGTGAGCCGTGGCGATCAGCTTGCATCCGCTGTGGATAACAGATTCCACTGCGTGATAATCATCCTCCCGCCCAAGTTCGTCCACAGCCACCACCTGCGGTGACATAGACCGGATCAGCATCTGCATGCCTTCCGACTTCGGACATCCATCCAGTACATCCGTTCTCATACCAAGATCATTCTGCGGAACTCCCTGATAGCATCCTGCAAGCTCACTTCTTTCATCCACGACTCCCACAGTCATTCCGGAAACTGTCTCATTTCCATTGCTGAGCTGTCGGATAATATCCCGAAGCAGCGTGGTCTTCCCGCATCTTGGCGGAGAGACAATGAGCGTATTGGCTACCCAGTCTCCCTGTCTGATATAGGGCATGATTTCATCTGCACAGCCGATTTTCTGGTGGGCAAGACGCACATTGATACAGGAAATATATTTCATGCCGCGGATCCGGTTGCCGTCAAGAATGACCTTACCGGTAACACCTACCCTGTGACCACCCTGTACACTCAGAAATCCCTGACGTATTTCCTCTTCATATGCATACAGCGAATATCCTGTCACATATTCCAGCGTTTCCTGCAGATCTTCTCTGGTGACCAGGTACTGTTCCTGCCCGCTGCTTCGAAGAAAACATTCTCCTCCGTCGTACGTCAGAAACAACGGCCGCCCCACCCGAAGACGTATTTCATATAATTTATCATAATCCAGGTCCGCTTCGATCAGAAGCTGCCGGATATTCCCAGCAAAAAGGTTCTGAATCTGCGTTGGTTCTATCTATCTCACCTCTTTATCTTTACTATATGTGGACAATCCTGTTTTCATTCTTCTTTTGATACAGTTCCTTCCCACATGTTTCAGGGAAGTTCAATGTCCACGCGTTCCCAGCGAAGTTCCAGCGGATGTGCCGACCATACTGCACCGCTGTAGCCGGGCTCCATATCCAGCATCACATAGGCACCGCTTTCCATGCGGATGTTCCGAAGATCTTTTGACAGACCTTCTCCAGTCCACTTGATATATGCTTCCCGCAAAACCCACTGCTCAAAAAATGCTTTCTCAGGATCCGGACTGTTCTGAATTTCTTCGATCATTTTCTCCGGAACCATCCTTCTCAGCATTCTGTCCTGGTGGTTTACCGCACGATGCACCTGGATATCGATCCCGACTTCCTGTCCGGCAAAGATACATGCCACATACTTTCCGGAATGTGTGATGTTATAATGGATTCCCGGTTCCAGTGTAAAAAACGGCTTTCCATGTTCTCCCAATGCTCTCGGCTCATAGGCAAGTTTTTTGCCGTATTCCTGAAGCAGTCCCTGTTCCAGAACCTTCTCCCCGATCATATGCTCCATATTCTTATTTCTGTATTTTTCCGGAATTTCTGTAAAATAAATAACCCCATTCATCTTCCTGCCTCCTCAAGGAACTGGGATGGTTCCCGATCCTTTTCATACTGACGTTTTACATAGCATAATACCAGTTTTTTCTTTGCTCTCGTCATACCTACATAAAAAAGCCTGCGCTCTTCCTCCAGCGCTTCTTCAAGAACTGCTTTCTTATAGGGAATACTTCCTTCATTGACATTCAGAATATATACCTGATCGTATTCCAGCCCCTTGGATGCATGAAGGGTGGAAATCACCACTCCTTCTTTTCGTGTTTCCTGCTTTCTGGCCTGTTCCGCCAGCTTTTCCGTATAATCCTGAATATAGGTCTCCCACTCCTTCAGGTTCTTCATCCCTTTTGCACTTTCCATGATCCTGTCAAGTACTTCCGTCAGTTCTTCTGGTTTCATTTTACGATACATGGCATATTCCTGCAAGTATTCTTCGTATTTCATTCCCTTTCGGATGAAATTGATACATGCATAAGGAGGCATGGTACCAAGAATCCGCAAATGTGTTTCCAGAGTCGTGATCCTGTCGCACATCCAGTCTTTGTCTCTGTAATATTCCCGAAGGTCTTCAAAAGAAACCTCCGGCTTTTGCAGAGCATCCCTGGAAATATATCGATTCGGTCTGTTCATGATTTCCAGAAATGTTTTTCTGCTCCGGTCGCCTGACGCCATATGCAGATATGCCAGAAGATTTCTGCAGATCCAGTGCCGAAAGAGATTGGGAAGCTGTTCCTTCATGGTAAAAGGCACCTGATATTCCATCAGCGCCCCCACCAGCCCTTCTGCTTCCTGATTCGTTCTCAAAAGGATCGCCGTATCTTCCAGGTTCTCCCCTTTTTCCAGACGTTTTTTCAATTCCTGAACAATTTCCAGATACTCTTCTCTGGGATTGGCAAATTCCCGGCATAAAACTGGTTCGCCAGTCTCATTTGGCGTAGACAGTTTCTTTTTGAAACGCTTTTTATTGCAGTCCACAACCTTCAGGGCAGTTTTCAGAATACTGTCTGTACAACGGTAATTCACATCCAGAAGAACCGTTTCCGCTTTTGGATAATCTTTTGTAAAATTCAGCATAATCTCCGGTCTTGCTCCGCGGAAATGATAAATCGACTGATCATCATCCCCGACAATAAACAGATTATCCTCCGGTTTTGCAAGGAGACGGACAATATCATACTGAAGCTGATTGATATCCTGAAACTCATCAACCAGTATATATCGGAATTTGTTCTGCCATGCTTTCAAGATATCCGGTCTTTTTTCAAACAGTTCATAACAATACAGAAGCATATCGTCAAAATCCAGTTTTCTTCTTGCCTGACAGGTTTTGCGGTATCCTTCATAAATATGGCGGAAAACTTCGTCCGGACAGCAGGAAGAATAATAATGTTCCAGAGAGATTCTGCCGCCCTTCACCACGCTGATCTCTTTTGCCACTTCTTCCGGAAAATCTCCTTCTTCCGCAAGATCTCCTCCATACTGCAGCGTCATTTCTTTCAGAATATCAAATTTCTCCTCTTCCGAAAGGATATTCGCAGCAGAAAGTCCGTATGCCTGTTTCAAAATGCCATAAAATACCCCATGAAACGTACCAAAGGTTACACCTGTACGTTCCAGACCGGTAAATTTCAGAAACCGCTCTTTCATTTCTTTGGCTGCCGCTCTGGAAAAAGTCACAACCAAAACAGAAGAAGCCGGTATCTTCCCCTCACTGATCATATATGCAGTTCGTTCCACTATCACGGAGGTTTTCCCCGAACCGGGGCCTGCCAGGACCATCATCGGTCCCGACAGGTGGGCGATTGCCCTTTTTTGAGATGGATTTCTCTTCATTCTTTTTACTCGATTACTGCTGCAGTTTTTCAACAGCAGCTTTTACACGGCGGATGGTTTCATCCTTTCCAATAATTTCCATAATTTCCGTAGCACCGGCAGGAGTCATCTGCTTACCGGATACTGCGGTACGAAGCGGCCACATCACATAACCGTTCTTGTAGCCTTTTTCTTTGACAAATTCACTCAGAGATGCATACAGAGGATCATTGGTATAATCTTCCTGCGCTTCCAGAACCGGAAGAACTTCCTGCAGCACAGCAAGAGAACTTTCCTCTGTTGTTTTCATTTTTTTGTGACGATACATGGATACATCATATTCCGGTACTTCCTCAAAGAAATCGATCAGAGCAGGAATATCCGGGAATACTTCGATTCTGGTCTGTACCATGGCAGCAATCTTTCTGAAATCATAATCTTTTTTCAGAACTTCTTTCATGTATGGAAGCGCTTTTTCATAAAAAGCATCCGGATCCATTTTCTTGATATATTCTCCATTCATCCAGCGAAGCTTGGTAATATCAAAAACTGCCGGAGATTTGCTGATATGGTGATAATCAAATGCCTCCACAAGCTCCGGAAGGCTGTAGATCTCACGGTTTTCCTGCGGACTCCATCCAAGAAGTGCCACAAAGTTTACGATTGCTTCTGTCAGAAATCCCTGATCCACCAGATCTTCATAGGAAGAATGACCGGAACGCTTGGAAAGTTTCTGATGCTCTTCATTGGTGATCAGCGGACAGTGTACATAAACCGGGATGTTCCATCCGAATGCCTCATAAATACGATTGTATTTCGGTGCAGAAGAAAGATATTCATTTCCTCTTACCACATGGGTGATTCCCATCAGATGGTCATCAATTACATTAGCGAAATTATAAGTCGGGTATCCATCAGATTTGATCAGGATCAGATCCTCCAGTTCTTCATTATTGACTGTAATATCCCCGTAGATCACATCATGAAATGTGGTGGTTCCTTCTGTCGGCATATTAAAACGGATCACATGAGGTTCCCCCGCAGCAAGGCGTCTCTCCACCTCTTCTTTCGGCAGATGCAGACAGCGCTTGTCATAAATGGAAATCTCCTTGCCTGCTACCACACGCTTCATGCTCTCCAGCTCTTCCTGCTGGCAGAAGCAATAATATGCGTCACCCTGTTCAATAAGCTGCTGCGCATATTTCAGATACATGCCGGATGCCTGACGTTCACTCTGAACATACGGTCCCACGCCGCCATCTTTATCCGGTCCTTCGTCATGAAGCAGTCCTGTCTTCTGCAGAGTACGGTAAATAATATCCACCGCACCTTCCATATATCGTTCCTGATCCGTATCTTCAATACGAAGGATAAAATCTCCTCCTTCATGTTTCGTGATCAGATATGCATATAATGCTGTTCTCAGATTTCCGACATGCATTCTTCCTGTCGGACTCGGTGCGAATCTGGTTCTTAACTTGCTCATAATATGATTCTCCTGTTCATTTTTTGTCACATCTGTGCCCCCACAGATGTCCAATTCCGGCTTATTATAGCACCATATCTTTCAGAATGTCTATAGGTTTTCCGTAGATTACCAAATCTGCCTTTCAATCTGCAAAATGTTCCCCATCACTAAGAAGAATCAGCCGGTCTCCGGAAAAATCCCTGATAGATGTATTTACAGACAAGAGAAAAAATCTCCCCGAAGCACTGTGGCTGCAGGGAGATCCTTGTTGTTTATTTCTTAAGCTTCTACGCCTTTTTTTCTGAGATAGTTCATCACATCACCGATGGTCTCAAGATCTGTTAATTCCTCTGTCGGGATCTCCAGGTCATACTCTTCTTCCAGAGCCATAACCAGTTCAAAAAGATCAAGGGAATCTGCACCAAGATCATCCTTAAAGGAAGTCTCCGGTGTAACATCGGTTGTATCCAGATTTAACTGTTCAGATATAATTTCTTTCATTTTCTCTAACATTGCTTTTCTCTCCTTTATCAAACATCCTGCTTTGTGATAATTTTGATGCCCAAAGTATATATGCTGCAGGGGCATTTGTCAATAGTATTTTCCATTATTTCACAGACCTTTATGTCTGGCTGATTATAACAGTCGTTCCGGCTCCTGAAATTTGATCTGTCGGGCCACGCTTAAGGCCAGCCCCATCTCGGACATCAGGAACAAAACAGAGGTTCCTCCGTAACTGATAAACGGCAGCGTTACACCGGTGTTCGGCAGAATGTTCAACACTACCGCAATGTTCAGAACAACCTGCAGCGCAATATGAATAAAAATCCCGCTGACCATCAGAGAACCAAACATATCCGGAGCGTTCTGTGCAATAAAAAACAGTCTGTACAGAAGATACGCAAACAGTATAATGACAATGAGCCCTCCAAGAATTCCCAGTTCCTCGCAGACGATCGAAAAAATCATATCATTCTGCGCCTCCGGAACATTTCCCAGCTTCTGGATACTGTTGCCAAGTCCTCTTCCCAGAAGTCCTCCTGAACCGATTGCATACAGAGCCTGCAGAGTCTGATATCCATCACCTGATGCATAGGCTTCCGGATGGAGCCAGACCAGAATACGTTTGATACGGAAACTTCCGCTGGACGCAGGATCCACAAGGGCATTCAGCAAAAATACCAGTCCGACTATCAGAACAATCCCGATGATCAATAAAATCACAAATGGCCTGGTATCCGGATGCGCAACGAAAATCATTCCCGCTGTAATCCCGCAGATAATAATTGCCGTACTGAGGTTATCTGTTGCCACATATGCCACCAGTCCCAAAGCGCCTCCCATACCTGCAAGAACCATACAGGCCTTGAGAGTCCTGATCTGCTTACCCATCGCTACAATCATATAAGACAGGCAGACAACCACCGCAATCTTGGCGACTTCCGCAGGCTGGAACTGTATCGGTCCGATCTTCAGCCACCGTCTGGCACCATGTGACGTATGTCCCAGAGGTGTCCTTACCAGAAGCATCAGAACGACTGCCAGGCCATAAAGAATCGTAGTAAAATAAGTCAGGATATGGTAGTCGATCTTTGAAATCAGTATTGCAGCGATCAGACAGACAAGACTAATCACGGCCTGTTTCTTAAAATAATACATATCATCATTGTAATCCAGTTCTGCAATATAGGCACTTGTGCTGTAAAGCATAATCAGACCAAAACAGGTGAGAAGAATGATCACTGCCACAAGACTGTAATCATAATAATTCGTCGTTGGCTTTCTGGTGTTTTTCACATTTTTCTTTCCTCTGTTGATCCTGTCAAATAATGCAGTTACGGATTTTCCGGTTTTATCCATTGCATCACCCAGCTTTTCTGAAATTGACTGACAAATCTTTCTGATTGCTGTCAGCCTGTGTTGATTTTCATTATAGCATGGGGATGTTATCTGTGCAAGTTTTCACAGAACCTGTTCCTCCTGTTTTTTATACAGGAATGATAAAAATGTCTAATTATTGTAAATCCGGGAGCTGCTGTTTTCCGCAGTATGCACACCTTTCTGTTTCTATGACATAAAATATAGCGTAACTGAATTTTGCAGCAGAAAGGATTTTTTCATGGAAAATTATCAGATGGGCCGTTCTTCCGGCCGTCCTTACCGCACTACCTGCGGCATGAACAGAATGCCTTCCAACGAACGTATGACACACAGATCTTGTCAAAAAGCTGCCGAATGCAGCTGCCGGATGCCCGGCACAATATCACACGAAGAAGAAATGTATTCCCACCTGAAAAGCCTGCCGCCCGCCATGGCTTACGTCCCATGCCAGACTTTCTCGAAAACCTTTGATTTAAAACATGCACTTCATGTGGGCACAATTTTCCCGGAACTTTGCAGACCATTCTGCGGAAAGCGAGGTGTCCGAAAATGATGTCCGAAAACAGATCTCTGAACCAAAAACAGCTTCTTCAGGAAATCAATGAAGTAAGCTTCGCGGTAAATGACATTCATCTCTTTCTCGATACCCACCCGTGTGACAAACAGGCAATGGATTTTTTCAAAACTGTCGCTTCCAGGCGCCGGGAACTGATGACTCTGTATGCAAGAGAATTCGGTCCTCTTACCGTCGATGACGCCCTGGAAACAGACAGCGATACCTGGAAATGGATGGAGCAGCCGTTCCCATGGGAACAGGAAGGAGGCTTAAAATAAATGTGGAATTATGAAAAACGGCTTCAGTATCCTGTCAACATCAAAACCCCGAATGCCAGGCTGGCACAATATATTATGAGTCAGTATGGGGGGCCTTACCTCTGTAACCTATAACAGGAACAGCCCGGCAAAAATTAATATTGCCAGGCTGTGAATCACTTTATCTTTTGTATTTTATACTTTTCTCTCATATAACGAGAATAACATGTATTTCACCGAATGTCTACTATTATTTGGTCACTATCTCGATAAAATTCGACATCACGCATCCTTAATAATCGCATCGAATCCGGCCTTCTTCAGCTTGTCCACCAGTTCCTGAGCCTTGTCTTTGTTCTTGAACGCTCCGGCCTGTACATAATATTTTACGGCATCGGATTCCACTTTATTTGACGCTCCTGTCTCTGTTTTCGCAGAAATGTTCTTCCCACCAATGATTCCTTCAGTCGCCGTAATCTTTCCAGATATTGTCGCCCCTGTCGCAGTCAACGCTCCTGCACTGGTTACTATAAACTTCCCAGAACCGATATTAATGCTTCCAGCGGTGACAGAGCCAAGGTTGGCACTGATGGCAGACAGGGATGTGACGTTGAGTTTGTCGGCGGTGATAGCCTTGGACGCAATCTGCGTAGCGGTGATTGTCCCTGTGTAAATCTTGCCGCCATTGATATAGGTCTTATTGCTGTCGTAGCACAGATTTGCTAAGGCAGTATCGACGGCTGAAATACTGGAATCCACATCTTCTGGAGCTGGTGTCCAGTCGGTGGCTTTGTTGCCTAGTTCGAGCTTTATTGTTCCACCTATTGAATATTTCCAATAAATTCGTATATACCCGCATTCGTCTGGAGATGTTTCAGTAATTGTTACTGGATTTCCCGTTCTTTTATAGTCATTACATGAAATATATGTTTTATCGGATTTGTAATAAAAAAATCCAAGCCATTGTTCGGTTATTCCTCCATCTTTTCTCCAACATATCGTAAAAAATTCTCCACCTTTTAACTTTATAAAATCTGATGTTCTAAATTGCGAGTCTGTGGACATCATTGCGCCAGTTGATTGAGACGGATAACCATTCGTAAGCGTTTTACGGACAATCA
Organism: uncultured Blautia sp.; assembly: GCA_945864225.1. Lineage (GTDB taxonomy): Bacteria > Bacillota > Clostridia > Lachnospirales > Lachnospiraceae > Blautia_A. Next base: position 25,877 of record CAMBAL010000014.1, read on the forward strand.
AATTTCTTCCACCAACCTGCACGCTATCAATAATACTGCTCTTCGCGAAACTGCTAAGCCCGTCAAACGTAACAAGCCCTTGCAGATTAATCACATCTGCCACAAGGGTTGCTGTTCGATCGGTAAGGGTGAAGTCGGTCGAAGAAGTTCCGCTCTCCACAATCCAAGTGAACCTATCTGCGGTCTGTTCTGCTATTGTTTTGACGGATGCGATGGATGCGTCGGTGTCTTCTGGAGCGGGTGACCAATCTGTTGGTAAAGTGCCTTTCTCAAGCTTAAAATTTGAGATTGTAAGAGTGATTGGTGTTGTAAGAGCAATGCTTGATCCGTGACGTAACGGACGAAATGCGAAATATGTATGAGTTCCAATCTGTTCACTGGTTTTTGCAGATAAGCCTTACGGGTTGCCGCCCTGGGGCTCATTTTTTTCTTCCAGGACTCTCCAGCATCCTTTTAATCCGTTTCCGAGATGCATGTACAGGACTCCGACTTTTAATGTCTGGTTCTTGCAGATCGTTTTCTTTCTTTTTCCGCGGATCCCGGTGAAGAAATCTTCTTTGATAATTATGTAAGTGTGCATTTTTTTCACCCCCAATCCTTCACTTTCAGATACAGGCATGCGAGCAGATTTCCATTTGTCGGCTTCTGTGCTGCAGTCATGTACTTATTCAGTGAATCCAAGTTTCCATATGTAGTTGCTTTCTCAAAAGCCGTTCTTATGCATCTCTCCACCCTTGTCCAGGTCGTATCGTGCATTTCGGCAATTTTCTTATACAGAGCTGTGGTCCCGGATAAAATATAGGATTCATCCTGGGCATAAAACTCTATCGCGTCACAGATATAATGGAATCCGGATAAATTAGCCGGAACTCCCATCTCGATCAGTGCGTCAACGGTCTTCTTCCTCATTGGTTTTCTCCTTTTTGAAAAACAGCATGAACATGTAACATAAAATAGATGAGCCAAATGCGATCACAATCTTCTGTACCGTAGTTACTTCCCAGATTGACATGTAACTCAGGATCCATCCGGCCATCAGGCTGTCGATTAAATCTCTTTTCAAGGCTTGTCCCTCCTTCCCGCCTTAGCTGGCGGTCTTCTGTACTTTTGTTCCAATCGCCTTCCCTGCTCTATTCATTGCTATAGCAACCATCTCAGCAAATCTTTCCTCTGGAATCTTTTCCTGTCCGACCCACTGCCCGTTGATTTTCACCATGCTTACTATATTTAATTGCATCAAATCACCTCCCGATATGATATGACCAACTGTTTGTACCGGTTACTCCCGTTTACGGTAGTATTGTTATTTTGTTCTGAATCTCCTATAATCTAAGTACAGGCACTGCCATGCCGAGTACATTAAGAAGAAAGGGGTTTCTATGGATAACGATTTTACAGTTTTAGCCTCGTACATTACCGCGTTGGCTGCCATTATCGCTCCAACTATTACCACTCTTATCATTTCTGTTAAGGACTATAAAATCTCAAAAATGAACCACACTATCGAAGAACGCTTGAAACTTTGTGAAAGTTTTTCCGATTCATATTCCAAGTGTCAATATGGCAATGATAAAGAAGGATTTGCCTTGGCTTTTTATAAATCATCTTTTAAATTAGCCGCTGTCTGCAAACGCAGATCTGTTCGGCGTTCTCTTTTCTCACTTGCTAATATTGTTCTTCAGGACGGTGCCTCAAAATCAACAGATAAATTATATGAACGATGCATCCGTTTACTCTCAAAATAGTTTTAAAAATACAGGTGCATATCCAAAAAACGCTATTATTTCGCCAATTAATAATAAGCTTTTGTATAATGTTCTGTTTTCACTTACAGCACTAACAACAATTGATGATATGCGTAGGCTCGTACCAACAAAACAACAAGCTAAGCAGAAGAATTCCATAACTTCATCTCCCTCTGTATTCTTCGTAGTTTATTTCTAATTTATCGCACTCTTCCGGATGACCAGTTTCCAGATTCGCATTAAACAATTTGCATAATGGCCACCCATCTGGCCCCGGAAGAGTTGTCATCACGGGTTCCGTTACATTCTTCCTGTTAATCATCAAAATTCCCTTATCAAGATCTACCTCTAACGAACGGATTCCTATATCATTATCCATCGTTTTATCAAACGACATGTCGCCTCTGTCATTTGTGGTATACTCTGAATCTCCTTTTCTCTTCGCTCCATGCTTTGAAACAAAGCAATACTCTCCCAATGTATCTTTGGCCTTTTCCAAAACGATCGTCGACTCATCGTAGGACAATCCTTCTTCGGAGAACTTATTGATAATAAATTCGGTAAGTTCTCCAATCTTTTTTCCATCAAAAATCTCTCCATTGTTCATCATAATGCTTCCAAATTCCATGCTTCCCACCTCCTCACTCCGCAAAATACTCTACTGGAACATCGAAACATGTGCTTGAATCTATTCCAGAAAGCTAATCTGCTCATATTCTGGAATCTTTACAAAGTCATCTGGGAGTCGAATGCCAAACTGTTCCGATACCATTTTGAACGCTTCACAAATCTTCCATGGCGCCGATCCCTGTTTCTCCATTCGCTTGTCCATTTCCTTGTTGAATGAAGCTATCTCGCCAAGAGATGTGGCTTTTGTTGCATATACTTTTTCCCTAGTCAGTTTCTTTGCACCATTTTCAATTCCTACGAAATAGTTTCTAGCAGCTTCACCTTTCTGGTTTTTCTGCATCATAGAAAGCTTCTTTGCGAAGCTAGCGGTAAGACATGCATCCTGACGTTCCTTACTAAAGTTATCTCCCGACTCGTACTTCAGTACGAACCGGAAATAATCAACATTTTCCTCTGCGAACTGATTCTCGATAATGTTTTTCTTAAACCACTTTGAATAATTACTTGGATTCAGTTCCAAAAATCCATACAACTTTGTAGCTGTTGTCATTCCCTGTTCATCTACACCAAGGGCAATCTCAATCGGTGTCTGTTTGCTGGTATCTGGTGTACTGAATACTTCGTTAAAAATATCATTCATTTAAATAGTCATTCCTTTCTTGTTGAATTTAATTCACTTCTTCAATATAGTATTATGATGAACTTGTGTCAACACTTTTTATAATATTGTTGATTTTTTTTCACATATATGTTATAGTGTTCCCAGGAGGTGACAACCAAATGATAGAATTATACAAAAATATAAAAGAATTGCGCGAACAAAAAGGATTATCTCAAGATGAACTTGCGAAACTAACAGGATATACGAGCCGATCTTCTATCGCAAAAATTGAAAAAGGCGAAGTTGATCTTACTCGTAGTAAAATAATAGCTTTTGCAAAAGCTCTAGATACTACACCTACACAATTAATGGGATGGGAAAAAAAAGAATGGGATAAAGAATCTCAACAATTTGAGGACAAAATTAATGCTCTCTATTATCAATTACGTGGATTAGGATGGACATATGAATGGTCTAGTGATGAAGAAAGATATATTCTCTCAAATGGAATTACTTCTATCAAAATTACTCCCGATGAATACAGTTCATTGGTAGAGCAATCAGAAGAATTCTGTCGAAAGATGCTTCAGAAACTAATTTTAAAATCAAGTTCCCTGCTTGCCGCCGCCCATGAACGTACTGATATAGAAGTAACTGAAGATATGAGAAAACATGATGATGACATCATGATGGATGATTCTGAATGGGAATGATTTTTTGACCTACGAAGAACTATTAGATACCGCAGACAATGAGGGGCTGACCGTAATGGAAAAGCCCCTGACCGGAAGTGATGGGCGAATATATAAAAATCGTATAGCCATCCGTTCAGGCATTGATACGACCGTAGAAAAATCCTGCGTTCTGGCAGAAGAGCTCGGACACTACTATACTTCTTCAGGTGATATTCTTGATCAATCCGACACTATGAACCGCAAGCAGGAATACCGTGCCAGATTATACGGATACAATCTAAAAGTCGGATTAATGGGAATTATTAACTCTTATGAATCCGGTGCACGGAACTTATATGAAATGGCTGAATATCTGGATTTCGCAGAAGAGTATCTGAAAGAAGCCATTGATTGTTATAAATCAAAATATGGTGAATTTGTAAAATTAGATAACTATATCATTTACTTTATTCCGTATTTTGCTGTTATGAAAATAGCTACCAAGCCAATACTCTATACAGAAAGGACGTGATACCATGCCATTACCAAAGGACAAAACCTATACATCCGAAGACTACTGGAACCTTCCGGAAGGCCAGCGTGCAGAACTGATCGACGGCCGGCTTTATGATATGGCACCGCCAAGCTATGTGCATCAGAAATTAATAAGTGCCTTCACTGTAATTTTCTCAAACCATATCAAATCAAAAGGTGGATTCTGTGATGTCATCCCCGCTCCATTCGCCGTGAACCTCACTGCAAACGACGAAACTTATGTGGAGCCAGATATCAGTATCATCTGCGATAAAAGTAAAATAACAGATCACAGATGCAATGGAGCGCCAGATTTCATTGTTGAAGTAGTGTCGCCGAGCAGCCGCCGGATGGATTACAATATAAAAAATGCCAAATATGCAGAATCCGGAGTTCGAGAATACTGGATCGTAGATCCAGCAAAAGAGCGCACTACTGTTTACCGTTATGAAGAAGACGCAGCTCCCATGATCATTCCTTTTGACCAACCTGTGGTAGTTGGAATCTATGGTGATCTGCAGATAATAATCTCAGATTTACTCAAATAAAGAAAAACCGCCCCTGCGCCAACAGGAACGGCTTTACATAGATGTAACCTGTCAACCCAAAGGATGCATGGTCACACTACTTCAACACCAGTATTATACCATACATCCTTCCAAATGAACAGGGTGTATTTTTTATACCCAAAATTTCATAAAATGAAAGGGTGATATTATGCCAAAACAATCTTCTGTCCCCGATTACCGCACCGGAGCACTTTATATCAGGGTGTCTACTGACAAACAGGAGGAGTTATCTCCCGATGCCCAGAAACGTCTTCTGCTGGATTATGCAAAGAAGAATAAAATTCTGGTCAAGCCGGAGCATATTTTTATGGAAAATGGCATTTCCGGACGAAAAGCTGACAAACGTCCGGAATTTCAGCGCATGATTTCTCTGGCCAAGTCCAGGCCTTCCCCCTTCAACATGATCCTTCTCTGGAAGTTCAGCCGTTTCGCCAGGAACCAGGAAGAATCCATCGTGTACAAATCCATGCTCCGCAAACAGTGCAATGTGGATGTAGTCAGCATCACAGAGCCACTGATTGACGGTCCATTCGGCAGTCTGATCGAGCGCATCATTGAATGGATGGATGAGTACTATTCCATCAATCTGTCCGGAGAGGTTGTCCGTGGAATGACCGAAAAAGCCATGCGCGGCGGATACCAGGCTGCTCCTCCATTGGGATACAAAGCTGTAGGCGGAGGAAATCCGTTTGTCGTGGATCCGGATGAAGCACGTACGGTAAAATATATATTTGAACAGTACTGCCACTATCACAAGGAACCAACTGCAATCGCCAGACAGCTCAACGACATGGGAATCCGCACCAAACGCGGAAGCCTGTTTGAAAAGCGCAATATCGCTTATATACTGCAAAATCGATTTTACATCGGAGAGCTGGAATGGAATGGGATCAAAACACAAGGGACCCATGAGACATTTATCTCCGAAGAGCTGTTCCGGGAAGCCCAAAACACCTACACAGAAACATTCAGGCCTCAAAAACGAAGAAGTGTATCCACCTGCAGGCATTGGCTTTCCGGGCTGGTAAAATGTTCTGTCTGCGGTTCCAGCCTGTCATATAATCACTGCAGGTATCCTTTTTTTCAATGCTGGAAATATTCCAAAGGAATGCATAAAGAAAGCTCCGGCATATCTGAAAAGAATCTGATCTCCGGTGTGCTGGAATATTTTGAAAAAATCCTGAACGGAGCAGAATTCACGTTTTCTTATATTCCTCCCGAATCAGATGAGGAAACTTATGAAGAAACGTATTATCAAATAGAACTGGAGAAGCTGTCTCAACGCGAACAGCGCATCAGATATGCTTACGAATCCGGAGTGGATTCTCTGGAAGAATATAAAGAAAACAAAACCCGCCTTCTCGAAGAACGGAAACGTCTGGAATCGCTCCTGGCAGAAATTGCACAAAAAGAAGAACCTCCAAAAGTAACCAAAGATCACTATTTGTCAAAAGTCCGCACCGTATATGACATTCTCAAAGATGATGATATTTCTTACGAAATAAAAGGAACCTTCATCCGATCTGTTGTTGAAGAAATCATTTATGATAAAAAAACGAATACCCTCACTTTTCACTTATACAGTTCCTGACAAGCTGCGATTCCCATCCTACTTACATTCCGAGTCTCTGCGCGATTTCTCTCGCTGCCGGTGTGTTGGCCACGCCTCCTTCTCCGGTTTCCCGAAGAGAAACATGCATGGACTCTCCGATTTCTTTCATAGCATCGATTACCTGATCCGGCGGAATGCGGCTAGTAATTCCTGCAAGAGCCATATCCGCACAGGAAAGCGCATTGACTGCCCCGATCACATTACGTTTCACGCAGGGTACTTCCACCAGCCCTGCGACCGGATCACAGACAAGTCCCAGAAGATTCTTCAAAGCCATTGCCGCAGCCTGAATGATCTGACTGGAATCTCCTCCGCGAAGGTGCACCAGTGCTCCCGCTGCCATAGAAGAAGCTGCCCCGATCTCCGCCTGACAGCCGCCTGCTGCCCCGGCGATAAAGGCACGGGCAGCGATCACCTGGCCGATTCCTGCTGCCGTATAAAGTGCCTCCAGAACCTTTTCATCCGGAATCTTTTTTTCTCTGTAAAGAGGAATCAGCACAGCCGGAAGAACACCGCATGCCCCTGCAGTAGGTGCCGCCACAATTCTTTTCATGCACGCATTGGACTCTCCCATCTGAAGTGCCTGAGAGATTACTTTTGCCATAAAATCTCCGCAGAGCGGTTCCTGACTTGTCCTGTATGTTTCCATCTGCGCTCCCATCCCGCCCACAAGACGGCTCTTGGAAAGCATTGTTCCTTCGTACTGATCACTGGCCTCCAGCATAGCGCTCCACATTTTTTTCATGGTGTCCACAGACTCTTCTTCTGTCACAGACCGATCATTCATATCATCCAGAAGAATCACTTTCCAAAAAGGAATACTTCGGCTGTTTCCTGTTTCTACAATTTCCTGCAAAGACTGATATGCCATTTATGCTTCCTCCCTGCTCATAAGATAGGTCACTTTTAAAATACCTTCCATTGCTTCCAGCCGTTCCATAACATCTGCAGGAATCGGCTGATCCGACTCGATCACCATAACCGCATTTCCGCCTTTTTTGTCACGGTGAAGGTTCAGCGTTGCTATGTTTACGGAATGCTGGGTCAGAAGCGTGGTAACTTCTGCCACATATCCAGGCTTGTCCTGATTGCGGACGATCAGAGTCGGACTCTCACAGGCACAGTTTACCTCAATTCCATCCAGTTTATTCAGCATAACTCTTCCGCCTCCAAGGGAAGAAGCCTGCACCTTCAGCTCCTTGCCGCTGGTTCCTCTTACCTCCAGAAAGGCAGTATTGGGATGCGCACCGGAAATCTGCATATCATGAAAAGAAAACTTTACATGTTCTTTTTCCGCTTCTTCAAAACTCCCGGGAATACGCATATCGTCCGGCTGCATTCCCAGAAGACCTGCCATCAGTGCCCGATCCGTTCCATGTCCTCTTCCTGTGGCCGCAAAAGAGCCGTGAAGTCCGATCTTCGCTTCTGCCACCGGGCTTCCCAGCAGAACCCTTGTAATATATCCGATCCGCACAGCCCCCGCCGTGTGGGAACTGGACGGACCTACCATAATCGGTCCCAAAATATCAAAGATACTCATAAATCTATTCCTCCGGGGAAATTTTTGTTGTATTTAGTATACCAAATCTTCCCCGGAAATACTATCCGCAAATGGCTGTTCCTTTGCTTTTCTCTGCTGCCAGTCCATGCGATAGGTTACGGGGATAAGGGGGACCGGATGGAGAAATTGGCGCTTCCATGCGTTACCTTTCCCAGCGATTTACCATGCCAAACCGTATGGCTTCGGCAGTACTCAACGATGTAGGTACAGAAGAACTTGCTCACCTCGAGCTGGTCTCCACCATCGTTCACCAGCTTACCAGGAATCTTTCCATGGAAGAAATTGAGAAATCCGGTTTTGGTCCATATTATATCGACCATACCGTAGGCATCTGGCCGCAGGCTGCAGGAGGAGTTCCCTTTAATGCCTGCGAATTCCAGAGCAAAGGAGATCCGATTACCGATTTGTTTGAAAATCTTGCAGCAGATGGTGCGTTCCTGTAAAAACAAAAAATCCTGACCGGAAAGAACTTGTCTTCTCAGTCAGGATTTAAAATTACCGGATTCATCTTTTCCGAAACTTATCCGATTTTTTCCAGTATCAGTCTCTTATACTGCAGGAATTCTTCCGTCAGATTAAAGTCTGCTCTGCGAGGTTTTGGCTCTCTGATCACAATTTCCTGTGTGATTTCTCCAGGTTTGCCTGTAAGCAGATAAATCCGGTCTGACAGAAGAATCGCCTCATCAATATCATGAGTAATAAACAGTGTAGACAGATGAATCTGCTCCATAATATTCAGATACCAGGTATGCATACTGCTCTTTGTAATAGTATCCAGCGCAGAAAAAGGTTCATCCAGAAGTGCCACATTTCTGGAAAACATGTAGGTACGCATCAGAGCAGCTCTCTGACGCATACCGCCGGAAAGCTGGCGTGGATACTTTTTTTCCGTACCTTCCAGACCAAACTCCGCAAAATAGGGAGCTGCCTGTTTTCTTGCTTCTTTTTTGCTCATTCCCTTAATAACCAGGGGAAGCGCCACATTATCCTCAATTGTACGATATGGAAGCAGCAGATCTTTCTGGAGCATATAACTGATTTTTCCCGGTTTTCCTGTAATTTCTTCACCATCAAGGAATACCTGTCCTTCATCAGGTATCGTTAGCCCTGAAATCACATTAAACAGCGTGGTTTTCCCCCCGCCGCTCACACCCAGAAGACATACCAGTTCTCCCTCATGAAGAGTCACATTGACATTCTGTATGATTTTCCTGCCGTCAAAGGATTTGCTGACATTTTTTACGATTAGTTCTGACATCTCTCAAAACCTTTCTGATTCGAGATTATTCCGGAAGGTAATCATTGGAAAATCCGGTATTCTCCGGAATTTCATCTTCTACCAGTTCATTCTCATTCAGCCACTGATAAAAACCGTTCCATCTTTCCGGATCAATATATCCCCACTGTTCTACCTCAGCTTTATACTGTTCTGACAGATAATTCTGACTTGCCACAGTAAGCTCCTGATCAAGCTCAGGAGCAGCTTCACAGAGAATTTCTGCAGCTTCTTCCGGATTTTCGATTGCATATTCATATCCATCTCTCAGTGCTGTCAGGAACTTCTTTGCAGTTTCCGGTTCACTGGCAAGGAAATCATTATTTGCGATTACAACAGGTGTATAATAGTCAAATACCGGGTTAATATCTTTAAATGCAAAATAATCTGTCTCCAGACCTTCCAGTTCCATCTTAACGCCTGCCCATCCGTAGAAAATCCAGATGGCATCCACAGATTTTGACTGCAGTGCGGAAACTTCATCGGTAACAGTACTTGGAATCATTTCTACCTTGCTGTAATCACCGCCGTCCTCTTCTACTACGTTCTGAATCATTGCTTTTTCCACAGGACTGTCCCAGGTCGCATATTTCTTTCCTTCCATTCCCCTGGGAGTATCCATTCCCTCTCCTTTTCGCGATACAATTCCTGAGGTATTATGCTGGATCAATGCAGCTACAGCAGTAGTCGGAAGAACATTTTCCCCTGCCACCCCAGGCGCCATCGTATCCTGGAAAGAAACACCGAACTGTGCCTTTCCGGATGCTACCAGAGCATCTGCACCATCTTCCGGCGGCTGGACAATTTCTACTTCCAGGCCCTGTTCTTCAAAAAATCCCTGACTCTCAGCCACATAGAGTCCTGTATGATTCGTATTCGGAGTCCAGTCCAGAACAAATGTGATTTTCTCGGTCTCTGCTTCTTCCGCATAAACCGGAACTGCACTCATCATGGAAACGGTCATTGCTGCAGCCATTCCTGCTGCCATTATTTTCTTTTTATTCATTTTTTGTATCCTCCCATGGCATACATTTTTTCTGTAAAAAATCCACCAGCTTCATCAGAAGCAGACTGATCAGTGAAATTAAAAAAATTACTGCGAACATTTTGTCAAAGGAAAATGCCTTTTTAACCCTGGTCATATAAACTCCCAGTCCTGAAAATCCACCAAGCCACTCAGAAATCACCGCACCTACGACAGAATATGCAACAGAGATCCGAAGGCTTGCAAAAAACTGTCCCATAGACCCCGGAAGCTTCACATAACGGAAAATCTGAAATTCCGAAGCTCCCATGGAACGCAGCAGATTCATGGTATCCTTATCTGCACTCCGGAATCCATCCAAAACTCCCACCGTAACAGGGAAGAATGTGGCAATTACGATCAGAATGATTTTCGGCAGCATTTCATAACCGAACCATAATACCAGAAGCGGTGCCACAGCCACTGTCGGAATCGTCTGAGTCAGCACGACAAGCGGATAAAATGCCTTATAAAGCACCTCAAACCTGTCCATCAGAACTGCCATAACAAAACCAAATGAAACACCGCAGGCAAGTCCGATAAACGCTTCCAGAAGGGTGACTTTTGCATTTTCCATCAGAAGCGGAAACTCCTGGATAAATGCTTTTACTACCTGTACCGGAGACGGAAGCATGTAGCCCGGAACAATTCCAAGAGCCGATACCGTCTGCCAGATTATCAGGAGAATCAGAATCGCAGCAATCGTATTAATCTTCGAGGTGATGCTTTGAAACTTTTTTCTCAATGGTGAGCACCTCTCCTTCCGGACGATAGGTGACTTTGATATAAGCTGCTACAGAAGGAGCTCCTGCTTTGATTGCGATGTGCTGGCATTCTTTTACGATGTCCATCAATTCATCATAATCTCCTTCAATTGCAGTCTCAAAAGGTCCCACATAACAGTTCAGCCCTGTGCTTTTGATGTAGGCAATCACCTCATCTACCACACGGATCAGTTCTTCATCATCTTTTGCTTCAGGAAGTACCTGAATTGCTACACTTGCGTTCATTTTGTTTCCTCCTTTTCTTTGCCCGCGAAAAAAACACTGCCCGGAGGGCTTTTTATATCGCAGGAAAATGCAGAACAGTTCCTGTTCCATACAATAAAAAAGCTCCTGCAAGGCAGATACCGCGGGAGCTGATTCATCCATTACAGAGCTTCTGACGCTCATCCCTCCGCTGGCATTACCCAGATCAGGTTGTAGGGTCCGATACGAATACGGTATCTATCTCAGCCGGTCTTCACCAGCACCCCTGTAAATGATTATTTGATTAACTACTTTACCACGACTGGACAAAATGTCAAGCACATTTTCACAAAGTGCGTTTGACAGCACATTTCCCGGAGAGTGTTTGATATTTCTCAGAGTGTGTTTGAAACTTTCCCAAAGTGTGCTTGAAACTTTCCCAGAGTGTGTTTGAAACTTGCTTTCCGACAGATGTGTGTCACAATTTATCGGAAATTTCCATCAAACCTTCAAAAATCCTGTGGATTTCCGGATAAGAACGTTTTAAGGAAAGCGGTCTGCCCTCCGGAGTTAGGAAACAATGTCTTGTGTATCCGGTACAGCGCACTTCTCCTGTTTCTTTGTCTCTGACTGTATAAGCAAGCTGAAGCCGGATGCCATTATAAGCAACTACCTTCGTATCAATCAGTACCCTGTCTGAATAATGAGTCATGGTTTTGTACTCCGCATTTGCCTCCAGAACAGGACTCATTACTCCGCATTCTTCCATCTCCCGGTAGCCAAATCCTATCTCTTCCAGCACGTATGTGCGCGCTTCCTCAAACCACCGGATATAGTTGGAATGATGTACAATGCCCATCTGATCCGTCTCATAATACTGAACTTTATGTTCATACGGCTTAATTTCTGACATCTTATCTGTCATATTTCCTGTGGAATTTTCCGTCTTATTTTCTGCCATATTTTCGCTCATACTTCCTATCTTATTTTCTGCCATATATTTCACCCTGTTTTCTTTTACATATCTATCTTTTTTTCTTAAAGCGTGTTTGAACATTCATTCCAGACATCTGCATCCTGCTCCTTTTTTTATTTCTCACGCCCTTATAATTATGCCTCCCGATGCAGTCTGTATGTTATGTTGTTATCAACCAGAAACATCCTTACCCGAGTGCCACATCCAGCGCCAGCATCACTGTAAAACCGACAGTAAAAAAGACGGTTCCCAGATTGGAATGATGCCCTACTGACATTTCCGGAATCAGTTCTTCCACTACTACATACAGCATCGCACCGGCTGCAAAACTGAGAAGATACGGAAGAACCGGAACGATCAGACTCGCACCCCACATTGTAAGAAGTGCAGCCACCGGCTCTACGATTCCAGACAGTGCTCCATGTAAAAAAGCCTTCTGCTTACTCATTCCTTCTGCCCGAAGAGGCATGGAGATAATCGCTCCCTCCGGGAAGTTCTGAATCGCGATTCCAATGGATAATGCAAGTGCTCCCGCCATTGTGATCGTATCATTTCCTGCCATCCATCCGGCATATAAAACACCGACTGCCATACCTTCCGGAATATTGTGAAGGGTAACAGCCAGTACCAGCATGGTTGTTTTTTTCAGACTCGATTTTGGTCCTTCCGGCTCCTCACTGCTCTGGTGTAAATGCGGAATAATCCGGTCCAGCAAAAGCAAAAACAGCACTCCCAGCCACACACCGGCAACCGCCGGAACAAACGCCCAGCTTCCCATTGTTTCTGCCTGTTCCATAGCCGGAATCAGAAGACTCCAGACAGATGCCGCCACCATTACTCCGGCTGCAAATCCTGTCAGCGCTCTCTGTACCGATACATTCAGTTTTCCTTTCATAAACAGCACACAGGCTGCTCCCAGCGCAGTTCCCATAAACGGAATCATCACGCCTCGAAATACTTCCATATTCATTGTTTCCTCACCCTCCAGTACATAGTTATTTTCTTACAAAGCTTCAATTCTTTTCCGGATTTCCGTACTCACATCTTCAAAAAGCATCTCTTTATTATACTGATAATATCGTTCGCATTCATATTCCTGCAGGAACCGGATACTGTAAAAATCTGTATTCAGATCCGCAATAAATACAACCATTTCCTGGCTGTTCAGAAATGCTGTTTCCATGAAATCGAACGTATTTTCCAGAACATTTCCTGCCTGGTCAAACAGGATGTCGAGTGCTCTTCGATCCATGGAAAATTCCTGTTTCATAATCTCAAAAGCGCTTCTGCCATCTGCATTTCCCGCTTCCGCCACTTTATTTTTATATTTGTTCAATACATCCAGAGCCCTGCGATAACAGCGGTCTTCCCGGCGATTCAGAAGCTCCGCAGTACGTCGTTTTTCCCACTCCTCACGCAGTAATTCGATATGCTGTCCGATAATCATTTCCGGCTCTTTACTTCCATCGATTACTTCCCGAATCATCTTCAGAGTCTCAAAAACCTTCTCCATAATTTCTTCCATCTGAACGGCTTTTCGAATGAATTGTCCCACTCCGGAGAACAGAAGATTCACTACACTCATGCGCTCATCAAAGGATGCATGGGCGATTTTTTTGATCATTCCTTCAAAGCTTTTTCCCTGAAGGATCTCATCAATCTGATAATCCGCTTCATACTTCCGATACAGTTCATAATATCCGGCAAAATCCCCCGCCACTTTCGGATGCTGGATATACTGGATCACAACATCTGCCGTGACATCTTTTCCAAGTTTTTCATATACAGAAATCATCCGCGACAGATCTTCCCAGCCTCGGGGAGTTGCAAACTGTCTGCCGTCCACCGTTGTCTCCATCTTATAAAAGAACCCTGTACGAAGGTTCAGATACGACAGAATACAGGGATGAATGTTCTCCTGATACGCATACGCTTTCCATACCTGAAAATCCGGTTCCACCTCAATCTTTTTCACGCGGTCCATAGTGACCACATCAAATTCACGAACCGATTTATTATATTCCGGAGGATTTCCTGCTGCCACAATGATCCATCCTTCCGGGATCTCATGGTTTCCAAATGTCTTGCACTGAAGGAACTGCAGCATGGCCGGTGCAAGGGTCTCGGAAACACAATTGATCTCATCAATAAACAGAATTCCCTCTTTCAGCCCTGTTTCTTCAATTTTATTATAAATACTGGCAACAATTTCGCTCATGGTATACTCTGTAACTGCATATTCTTTTCCGTCATAGCGTTTATGAGAAATAAACGGCAGGCCAATTGCACTCTGTCTCGTATGATGCGTAATTGTATATGCCACCAGCCCCACCTGACATTCCCTGGCCACCTGTTCCATAATCTGCGTTTTTCCGATTCCCGGGGCTCCCAGAAGCAAAACAGGTCTCTGGCGGATCTTCGGAATCACGTATTCTCCGTACTCATCTTTTAAAAGATATGCCTCTACCGTATCAATCAGTTCCTGTTTTGCACGTTTAATATTCATAGTCTTCTGCTGTCCTCTCTTCCTCTCCAAGTTCTTCCGGATCAATGATCAGTTTTATCGCCCAGGGCGGTACATCCACATCCCGGTAATCATCTTTCATAAAGATGAAAGCAGTATCATAGGGCGGCATCTTTACAGGAAAAAGACCATATCCATCCGTAAAATAAATAAGTCCCCGAAGCTTTGTAAAAGCCCCTGCATGGCGAAGCTGTTCCACATATTCAAAAGGTGGACGGAAATCCGTACCTCCAAAACCTTTCACCGTAAATCCGGCAAGATACGTTTCCATTTCCCTGCTGTTATGGATCACAACATCCTCCTGAATCCGGTCATCACACTGAATAATATGAACGTTGATCTGTCGGAAAAAGCTCTCAGATTCCGAAAGAACTCCATATGTTTCTTCCAGAAAATGCCGGATCAGATCTCCTTTACAGGACATGGAAGTATCCACGACAATCACAAAATCTTCGATTTTTTTCATTTCTTTTGTTTCCAGAGGCTCAATCAGAGGCATATTCCCATAAGTCTCAAGACCGTAATGATAAAAGATATAGTCAAAGGCATCCATATCCACTTTCATCTCTTCTTTGAGTACGGAAAACTTTCGGAGAAAGGCTTTGTAATCATATCTCTGCCGGTTTTCAATCTGCAGCTGTTCCAGAAGACTTCCTGACTCAGAAGCTGCTTCTTTGGAAATTGTCTCCATTTCTGTCTGCATTTTCTGACGCATATCTTCCCATTGCTTCTGCCGGTTCGGTGTCCCGTTTCTTGTCTTTCCATCTTCCCAGCGGCTGTGATCATCAAGACGGAATTCCTGCTCCATTCTGGCAATTTTCCCCGGTTCCTGCGGTGTATTTTCCAGAATGCGGTAAATCACTTCTGCTGTCAGTATCTTTTTGTATGCTCGCAGTTCCAGATAGATTTCCCGGCGAAAACTGCCCGGACGCAGATACACTGCTTTTTGATAAAGTTCATCAATGATTGATTCCACAGCTATATCAGATGCCAGATTCCATAACCTGGAATTTCGATTTTTTCCATTCCACACATGACAGAAAAGGCAGTGGAGCAGTTCATGAAGATACAGCCTGTTGATCATTGTTTTCCGGTTCAGAAACGCCTGAATAAGCCAGTCCGGTTCAAAATATAGAAATTCGCCATCCGTACCGAGCGTCCCTGTCTGAAACGATGGTTCTGGCTTCAGGGAAGCCAATGCGACATCCATAAAACGCATGGAAGCATACAGTTCATTTCTCGCATTTTTCAGGATATCCCGACAGATATCCAGTCTCTCTTCCTCTTTTTTCTGCAATTCCTGTATGGGGCTTCTAATCTCTTTCACAGTTCAAATACCTTTCTCTGTTTCTTTGTATGTCGATGAAGATAATCCATAAGGATGCTGACCAGTTCGGCATCTCCCTGCTGTCCTGCCCGGTCCAAAAGCTCCCCGGCAGTCTCGCCGGATGGCTCTGTTTCCCTAAGAATTGTTCTGATAAACGCATATTCTTTTCTCCCGGCAAGCAGACTTACGGCTGGCTGAATCTGTTCTTTCAAATAATGAACATAACGGATTCGGGCATCCTCACACAATTCCATGGGATGCAAAATCCGGTCCAGAGCCAGGGAAATCACCAGTTTTTCATTCTCCCAGGCTTTTGCATATTCAAAAAGACGATCGTATTCCAGAACATGGAGTTTTTTATGGACAAAACAGTTCCTGTATCGAATTCCGCTTCCATGTACATGATTTTCAAGAATTCTTGCCGGTGTATTTTCCACACCCTCTTCAAAAAATTCCGGAAACCAGAAGCGCCCTGTTTCCCCGTTTTTTATGATATCCACACACAATTCTTCCGGCAGTTCCGTCAGAATTTCCCGTAAAGAAGAGCTTCCCTCTTCCCCGATTTCTACTTCAATCTGATTGATTTTGTGACATCCGGTCAGCGCGCCTGCCCCGATATCTGTAAGATTTCCGCCAAAGCTTAGTCTCTGCAGATTACGGCAATTATAAAATACATATCTTCCTATCTTCGTAAGCCCCTGCGGAAGCTTCAGTTCCTGAAGACGTTCTCCTGCGATTTCCGGCAGATGAGCTGCCGATTCTGCCTTTGTTCCGTCTTCATGGCACAAATTCCCATGCAACAGCATTTTTTCAAAATCTTTCCGGTCCATCCTGTCCGAAAATGTATAATCACCAAGTTCTGTGACTGGGATTTCCCTGATAAACTCCGGAATTTCCACAACCTCACTCTGCCCGAAAACTCTTGTTATCTTATATCCGTTTTTTGCATTTTCATATAGAAAAATCATGATATTCCCCTGCGGCTGATGCCGGATTCTCTCTTCTTAATATACAACGATTTTATCATACACATTTCGGTGAAAAACGTCAATAAGTCCAGACCCAAAATCATACATTCTATACGCCCAGACCCCAAATCATACATTCCTGCAGATATGACTGAAAAACACAGTTTTCTACAGACATGTCCACAGCTAGAGTGTGTTTGAAAATTGCTCTGGTAAATCGAAAAGATGCAGGAAAACTTCAGCAATTTACCGACCTTCCCTGCATCTTTTCTTTCAGCAAAACATCAATTTATCTACAATTTTGTCAGACCATCCAACATACCATCAGCGAATCACGAGTTCCTCAATATCCACTTCTTCTTCGATCATTTCTGTATCCAGCATGAATTCCATAGTAGATTTCATTGCTTCAATATCTGAATCTTTAATCGTCATATCAAAGTCATAGTATTCATACATTTCTTTGACTGCATTTACATCAAGATCAAGAAATTCCGCTGCCTCTTCCATTGCTTCATCCGGATTTTCATCCATATAATCCAGTACTTCTTTCTGTGCTTCCAGGAATTTATCCACTACATCCTGATGCTCTGTATAAAACTTGTTGGTCGTTGCACAGGCAATCGTTGCTTCTACAAGACCCTCCCCGTTTGTTACCAGATGCGCACCACCGGAAGCAGTATTATAGGCTGCTGCCCCTGCCAGAAGTGCACAGTCTGCGCTTCCGCCGCTTAATGCTGCCATCGCATCCGGAATCGTGGTATTTACAAAGTTTACATCATCAATCGTCATATCTCCGGATGCCAGATATGCAACCAGAAGCTCATGAAGAATGGTTCCCTGCGGGCCTGCAATGGTTTTCCCTTTCAGGTCTGCCGGGGATGCAATGCTCTCATCATTGGAGAACAGACAGAAGGCCTTCGGAGACCGGCTGTACATGGAAATAATCTTAATATCTGCACCGTTTGCTGCTGATAAAATAACAGACGTTGCACCTACTGCATACAGGAACTGAATATCTCCGGATGCAAGTGCCTGTGTCTGGTCAGCACCGGAAGTCAGATCTGAATATTCTACGGATTCAATTCCCAGATCCTTCATATTTTCCGCAAAAATACTGTGATTTTTTTCCACAATAGACGGAACATTCAATGGGGAAGTAACATAGGTTACAGCTATGGAATCCAGTTCTTCCGCCATAACCATCGACGGAGAGCTCATTGTCAGGGAAGACAGTGTAATTGCTGCCGTAAGTAAGAGTGACATTGTTTTTTTCGCTTTCATTTGCATATCTCCT
>CAMBAL010000015.1 GCA_945864225.1 uncultured Blautia sp.
ATATTGTAATTTCTTTATATCAGATATACAGAACCTTTTCCGGTTCCTCTTCATTCAAATGCAGGAAATATCGTTTTCCATTCACTACAATTTCATATGTCCCGTCAAATCCGCGGAAATGACAGATTCCCTCCTGGTCACTGACAAGTTCTTCCCGGGTATTCCATTCCTGATGAATCAGATTCTGAAGTGCCAGATATGCCGGTTTTGGTGACAGATCCGACCGCAGCAGACCGCCCTCCACAGAATATCTCCGCATTCCGTATTCCTTTTTCATAAAAATCAGGATCTATCGTATTCCCTCCATTTCGTGTCCGCTCTCGCGTCTCTTCAGGAGAACAACCGGACCCTTCGTTCCCTGCAGGATAAAAGCCGGTATTCTCTGATTCAGGCATTCTTGTATAAACTTATCACCAATCGCCTGTGCTTCTCAAACAGGATCTGGAACAGCTGGGTCTTACCCATCTGAAAGAGAATAAACTCTGTATGGCAATTCTGAAGATCGACCGCTACCTATGAACCTGTCCCCGGATAAATGAACGCCAAAAAAAGAGAAGGCCTTCACTTCCCAAAGCGAAGGTCTTCTCTTTTTGTTTTTCTTTTTGTTTTTCTTTTTGTTTTTCTTTTTGTTTTTCTTTTTGTTTTTATCTTTGTTATCTCTTTATTATACCGGATTCTTTAGCTGGAGATATCTCCGTATATGATATTTTTTCCTACATTAGCTTTGTTTCCATATGCTGTATTCATTTCCCCATCCGGAATGTCATCTCATATGAAAAGTTTTCTTCTTCCATCCGGTATTCTGCTGCAGGTGCCCATCCGCAGCTTCCGGAACCGATCCCGCTCATCTTGTAGTCTGCACACAGAATCGTATACGGGGATTCTTCCAGTTCAAAATTATGCTTCTTTTCTCTCAGTTCTTCCTGGGTATAATGGGATACCTGGAAGGAAAACGGCTGTCCGGAGGTGATTTCTATCCATCTTCCGTCCGCTCTGCTCACTTTCACCCGGTATGTTCCGAAATGGCTTCCGTTTTCCTGAGGTTTTATGTAGTCCTCATGCATGCGGGAAACTTCATCATGAAATTTTCCGAACCAGGAAGCCTGATGTTTGTCCAGGTAAGCATCACCCGGACCATATCCCAGATAGTCCACCTGTTCAAATCCCCGGTCAAGGAACATTCTCAGGCCAAACCTCGGCAGCCACGGCATTGCTGTATTACGCCATCCATCGCCATGAACACAGATTGTCCCATCCGGAGTGATCGTCCACACACTTGTCAGATCCACGCACTTACGATTATGCAATGGTGCAAAAGTCTGGGTACAATGAATCACACAGTTTCCATTCACCATATCCGTACACAGTTCTTTTACACGATTTTTTATGTGGTGATATCCTGCCTTTTCCCAGGCAGCCTTCATACACATATCATTGTCCATCTCTGCACGGGTAAAATTATACTCCATATCTTTCCGGAGATACTCCTCTCCCTGGCAGATCAGAGACTGAAATACTCCATAAAAACCATCAAAACGGTAAGTGAAGTTATTCCCCTGAATTGTGATGAATCTTCCATCATCCTCAAAGCTGAGGGATTCACAGATGTATTCCTGCTGTTCGTTCGTCTTTGGATTTTTCACAGCCGGATTCTTCTGTATCTGAGTGACTGCTGTCTCGCTCTGCCGCATCTGAATTTTCTGAACGGGGCTTTCGCTGCGTACACAAAGCTGGTCAAATCCAAGCTCCTCGCCGGCTTCCAGGTACGGAATCTTCCCTTTTGACAGATAGATCAGGCGAAGATGAACCATGCCCCGGGTCTGTGGCATCTTATATGGAATCTGATAGCAGACTGCCGCTCTTGCCGGATGGTTTTCCACAGGAAGAATTCCCCTCTCCTGTACTTCTCCGTTCAGGCTCAGTTCATACTGTATCTCCACTGCTTCCTCCAGAGAAAGGACATCCAGCCAGCTGGTCAGTTCCACAATTCCCTGTTCGCCATCCACAAGCTTTGCCCTTACAGGGCGGATCACATTTTTGTATTCCACAAGACTGGGTGACACTTTACGGTCAGGATAAACAAGTCCGTCTACACAGAAGTTGCCGTCATGCTCTTCTTCCCCGAAATCGCCTCCGTAAAGAAAACGTTTTTTCCCATTCGGCGTGATTCCGTCATAGACTGCATGATCACACCACTCCCAGACACAGCCGCCCAGAACTCTTGGATTTTCCAGGAAAATCTGCATATACTGTTCAAAATCTCCGGGACCGTTTCCCATGGCATGGCTGAATTCACAAAGCATGTAAGGACGGCGGTCATTGGTACCCAGATACTCCCTGATTCCATCAAAGTCCTGATACATTCTGCTGTACACATCCAGCATGGATGCATCATACGGAAAATCCTCACACTGGAAAATCCCTTCGTAATGCAAAAGCCGGCCTGGATCATATGATTTTATCCAGTTCCCTGCTGCTTCCAGAAACGGGCTGGTACCGGATTCGTTGCCAAGTGACCACATAATGATGCAGGGACGGTTTTTATTTACAATGACATTTCTCTTATTTCTGTCAAGAATCGCCTCTGCAAATATTTCATTTTCCACAGTGACAGACATTTTTTTAAGAACATCCAGATTCTCATCCTCCCAGGAAAGGGTTGCTCCGCCGTGAGCCTCCAGATCACTCTCACTGATCACATAGAATCCGTAATGGTCACAAAGCTGCGTAAACCATGGCGCATTCGGATAATGACTGGTACGGATCGCATTGATATTGTGTTTCTTCATCAGAAGCAGATCTTTCTCCGCCTGTTCCCGTGAAATGGTATATCCGGTCTCCGGGTCACTATCATGACGGTTGACGCCTTTGATTTTTACCGGGACTCCGTTGATATAAACTACCGCGTCTTTTATGCAGATATGACGGAATCCTGTCTCCTCCAGGATTTTCTCCTCACCGGCACAGATTTCCAGCTGATAAAGATACGGAACCTCCGGACTCCACAAAGATGGTTCTGCAATTTCTATTGTCAGTTTCTCCGCATGGTTTTCATGATCTGCTCTGCCTTCTCCGCAGATATTTCCCTGCTGATCCCGCACAGTGACGGCAACAGGCTGTTCTTCTCCTGTGAAATCACAGGAAATCTCGATTTTTCCCTGCGTAAAATCCTCATTCAAAATGCTTTCGATCCGAAGATCACGGATATGATTTTCCGGACGGACAAGAAGATACACATCGCGGAAAATACCTGACATCCTGAGTTTATCCTGATCTTCCAGATACGTCCCGTCACACCATTTCAGGACAAGCACAGCCAGAAGATTATCTCCCTCTTTTAGATAAGAAGTAATATCAAATTCACTGATAGCATGAGATACCTGACTATATCCGGCAAAGGTTCCATTTACCCAAAGATAAAAACAGGAATCAACACCCTCAAAATTCAGATATACTCTCTTGCCGGATACTGTTTCATCCATAGAAAAATGCCTGCGGTAGGCACCGCACGGGTTTTCTGCAGGTACATACGGCGGATCATAGGGAATCGGATAATTGATATTCGTATACTGATGTTTATCCACTCCATAGAACTGCCAGCAGGCAGGAACTGTCACATTTTTTGCTTCCGCCAGGTCTTGGCCGGTTACAAAGTTTTCAGGTACCTCATACGGAGATGCATAAAAAGCAAACTCCCACTCTCCGTTTAACAGAACTCTCTCCTCTTCCCCCTGGATTCCTGTGGGAAGATAATACGCTCTTGGTTCCTCCGTTCCCAGATGCAGAACCTCCGGATTTTCATAATACTTTTCTAGTCTCAAGTTTAAAACCCCCGTCTCTTTCATTTTCTTGTTTCGTCTTTGTCTTTCATCGTCCCGGATCTTATTTTTTCCGGATTCCGTTTTCCTCGGATTTCATCTATCCTTGATTTCGTTTTCCTTTTCATAGAAATCTGACAATTCCACTTTAATTGATATATCCTGCTTTTGCAACTACAAAGTATCACGTTTTCTTTTATTTTTAACAATGCACCTGGACTCGTTCAGATTTATTCCTGATCCATTCCTGATTTATTCCTGATTTATTTCTGATTTATTTCTGATTTCTCAGTTTTTCCACTTCATCAAGAATTTCCCTCCGTTTTTGATCCAGCAGGAGTGCATCACTGTGGGCAAAATATCTGCTGCATCCGTACTTGCTTATGAATGCAGCTGCGGTCGGATTTCGAATCAGGTCTGAAGTCAGAAGTGACAATTCCATCCCGTCTCCGAATGATTCTTCCGCAAAGGCAAATCCCCTGTCAAGAGCTGTCAATGTCTTTGCTGTGCAGGCAGACAGCGCTTCCTCTTCTGCTTCCAAAAAGTCTGTCAATATATCGGTCATCTCTTCTTTTTTCTTACAGCGTAATTCGCGTACTTTCTGACAGCATAAGCGGATTAGATTCTGCGTAAATTCTTCTTCCGATAAATCTTCCTCCGCAACAAGCCCTGCCTGTTTTCTGACCAGCAGCGCTTTTTCCCTCTGTTCCATCCACAGGCCAAAATCCTCCTGCGTCTTTTTCCATTGCTCCAGTGCTTCGCTCACTTGACGCACCCTGCCGCTCTGCTTTTTATATTCCTCCAGATACCCATTCCAGCCGTCAATGATCATTCCGGTTACCGCCAGTCTCTCATCCACAGCAGCCTGCCCGGCAAGCTGCGATAGTTCCCGCAACTTTTCCCTGTCAGGAATCCCCTGCAGAATTTCCATGATTCTGTAATCCTGCTGATACTTCCTGTATAACCGATAATACGCGGAAAAATCTCTTGCTATTGCAGGTTCCTGAACGTACTCGGAAATCACCTTGTCAGTATCTTCAATCCCCATTTCTTCATAGCTCTGAAGAATCACAGATAAATCTTCCCAGCCTCTGGCTGTGACAAAATGTTTGTCCGCTCCATCATTTTTTACATAGTAAAACTGATCAGGATGCATATTCAGCCATGAAAGAACAGCCGGATGAACCTTATGGACATATGCATATTCCTTCCATACTGCATAATCCTCTTTGACATCCATTCTGCGGATACGGTCCAGCGTAACGATATCGAACTCTCTGGCTGAACGGTTATATTCCTGCGGGTTGCCGGCTGCCACAATGATCCATCCCTTTGGTACTCTGTGGGTACCGAATGTCTTATTCTGCAGGAACTGCAGCATCGTTGGGCTCAGGGTTTCTGACACGCAGTTGATTTCATCAATAAAAAGAATCCCCTCCCTGCAGCCTGATTTTTCCATGCACTCATACACGGACGAAATGATCTCACTCATGGTATATTCCGTAACTGTACAGGTTTCCCCCTGATACTCTTTTTTCACGAGCACAGGAAGTCCCACCGCGCTCTGCCTCGTATGGTGTGTCATCGTATATGCAACAAGGCCGATCCCCAGTTCCCCGGCAATCTGCCCCACAATCGCTGTTTTGCCGATCCCGGGAGGTCCCATCAGAAGAACCGGTCTCTGATGAACTGCAGATATCCGGTAATTTCCCCTGTCATCTTTTCTCAGATACGCCTTTACCGTGTTTCTGATCTCTTCTTTTGCCTCTTTGATATTCATAAATCCTCCAAATCAAACTTCCGCGCCCACTCCGGAGCTTTCTGATACCCGTTCTTTTTATGATAAAAAACAAATGCTGTCTGATAATCTGTTCTCTCCCGGGGATAAATGCCGTCCCCGTCCGTAAAATATAAAAGTCCTTTCAGATTTTTCAGTTTTTTTTCTTTGCGAAGGTCTTCCACATAGCGGAACACAGGCTGAAAGTCCGTATCGCCTCTTCCGTGTATCACCAGATGTTCCAGATACTCTTTCCATTTTCTTTCACTGGTAATGTGCGCGGCATCCTGCACCATAAAATCGCACTGCAGAATATACACATTCATCCTGCGGAAAAAATTTTCACTGTCACTGAAAATGCGGTAAACCTCCTCCATAAAACGCCGCACAGTATCAGTCTTACAGGAACCTGAAGTGTCAATTGCGATCACAAGTTCCTGAAGTTTTCGCACCTCACTGTATTCCAGATGTTCCACAAGCGGCATATTTCCGTAATGCTCTATCCCATAGAGATAAGGAATATAATCGAGACTTTCCGTGTCCATCTGCATCTCTTCCCCTGTCTCGGCAAACTGACGCAGATACCGGCGAAAATCAGCTTTTCCCCGTTCACGGATACGCAGGTTTTGGGAATCCCGGCCGGATTTTCCCCCGATTCCCCGGAAACCTCCGCCAAGTCCGGCTCCCTCTGTTTTTGAAATCCGGCTCCAGTACTGTTCCGCGCACCTTTGTGTTTTCTTTTTATCAGATAAACTCCAGAATCTGTGATCATCCACATAAAACTGTTTTTCAAGTTCGCTCAGCGATTCTTCCGCCAGGGAACTTTCAAGCAGTTCCCTGTAAATATACTCCGGTCGGATTTCTTTCCGGTTTTCCGAACGTATGTTATCTGATTTTCGAATCAGATTAGACTCCGGCTCTGTACTGTCTGCCTGCAGAATTCTGTGCGATTCCGTCTCCGTATTTTCTACTTCACTGAGCAGATGCTCTGCTGCTATATCACAGGAAAGATTCCACAGGCGTTGATCCGGCATGCCCTCCATCACCGTATGGAGGAACAGATCATGCATCATCATATGTAAAAGAAGGCGCTCTGTCCTGGCGGCAGATATGCAGAATTCATCAATCACAAATCCGGAATGATAATAAACCGTATGATCCTTTTTCCCTGTAATTCTGTATTCTGTAAATTCCAGTTCACACAGATAGGGTCGGAAAAAGGGGTATTTCTCACACAGGGATAATACCGTAAGATTCCAGATTTTTTCACAGATTCGCCTCTCCGCATGTTCCTCTTCTGTCATGCGGGAAACTTCCCCTTCCTGACCACTCATGCTGTTTTCATCTGCAGAACTACTGCGCTTTTGCTCAAGAAGCATGGCTGTGATTTCTGTTCGATGTGCTTTTCCTGCTTTTACAATCATTTCATCTATCATCGTTTCCGTTATCCACCCTGAGCCAAGAAGACTTCTGTACATATCCACTGCATTCTCAGCAATCAGCAGATCTGCGGCAGGCCGAACCCGATGCCTCAGATAAGAGCCCAGGCGCTCCTTCCATTCTCCTTCTTCCTTGTCATAGTGTTCCAGCGCAATCCTCAGCTTCTGCGGAGGCTGCTTCGTTTCCAGAAATCTCTTTTTCCATTTCTCCATCGTCCATCTCCCGACATCATCTGTTGCACTTTCTGCATCCGTTATCATCTGCTCCATTTCAGCAATCTCAGCATCAATCCTATCTGCCCTTCTTCTCTGATATACTTCCTTTCAAGCCAGACTCCTCCTGAATCCCGATTAAAGAAAAAGGGAAAGTTAAAACCCTCCCAGAATATCTTATTCCATTTTTTCTGGATGGGTATCAAATAACAAATTGCAGTTAATGCCAACATTAACATGGAAAAATACTGCATTGTACATGGATAGACTAAAGTGCCGTAACACAACAGAGCAAAGAAAAATATATGCCAAACAAAAGGCACCAGCTTTTTTACGGTTGATGCCCTTTGGATTACTCATTATTCTCTTTTCACAAAACCGTAATTTGATGAACAACATTCATTTTTGAATAATAGCGCACCAAAATATGTTACAGTGTTCATACCATTATTATAATGAATACCTGCTTCCAAAGCAAGCTCATTAACTATAAATCCATAGCCTTCCAATGAATGGTGTAACAAATCCGGGAATCTGCATGGTGCAGTTGGATACGTACATTTAGAACATCTCCCACACCCTTCATTAGATAGTAACAAAAAATCTGACAGAATATCTTTCAAATTCCGTTGGAAAATATCTACTCTTTTCTTAAAATCCAACAATCCATCAGTCATTCCTTCAAAATCAAATGAATCTTCCAATTCATATTTCCGGGAAAACAATAGCATTTTATCATATTTACTAACACGTTCTTTGCATTCTGTAATTGTGCCTATCGCAGGCGGGCATGCCCAGGAAGCTGCATAATTGCGGCACATATTATCTTCACATATTGCTCTGACTTCTGGATAATATTTCAAATTTCCAACGTCAATATAACCACTTTCCAGAAAATTACTTTTGGCAGCAATTTCTGTTATCTTAGTTACAATATTCATCCCGCCTCTCTCCTACAAATTCAAATTTTTCAGTTCTACAAATTGGATTTGAAGTTTCTTAAGTCATTTTCCCACCACTTTTCAGTATTACATGGTAGTCATGCACTATTTTTTCCATTGTTATAGACTTCATGCTGACTATTACATCTTCTTTCAGCGTATCATATGTTCGATTAAGCACACCTCTTATGTTTCTTCCAACCGGACAGAACGGAGATGGTGCGGAATGAATACTGATCATTTTATCAACTGCCTTCGGATCTACTGCCGCACAAATACGGTATAAAGAAATATCCTGAATCGGAATTGCAAGCGTTGCTCCGCCTGTTCCAAATTTCACATCTATGATTCCATCTTTTTTCATAGCACTTACAATATTTCTAATAGTAACCGGATTACATCCTGTGGACAGCGAGAGTAATTCACTTGTCACTTTTTTCTCGTCCCCATATTCATATATAAATATCAGGCAATGAACTGCAATCGAACACTTATTACTAATATGCATATAATCAATCCTCCATATCTCATTCTAACATATAATTTATATGGTGTAAATGTTGACACTACACCTTAAATCAGTTACAATGTCACAAAAGATGTAGTTTTATTTTTTACATCAAAGGAGGATTATTATGAAAAATTATCAGATTATATTCAGTCCAACCGGTGGAACAGAAAAAGTCGCAAATGCAATTACACAGAACTGGCTGCAAGTTGGAACGATTGATTTATCCGTTCCGGATACCAACTATACAGATATTTCTTTTGAGAGTGACTCTCTCGTACTGATAGCAATGCCATCCTTTGGCGGTGTTGCACCGCAACTTGCCCTGGATCGACTTTCTATGATCAAAGGAAACGGAGCATTATGCGTGATTGCTGTAGTTTATGGAAATCGTGCATATGAAGATACCCTCGTCCAGATGGAAGATTATGCTCAAAATGCCGGATTTCAAGTAATTGCTGCCATTTCTGCTGTAGCAGAACATTCCATCATACACGAGTATGCGGCTGGAAGACCTAATCTGGATGATTGCAAAAACCTTGCAAAATTCGGTGATCAGATTCTTGAAAAAGTATCTTCCAATGATTTTTCCAGGCCATCTATTCCCGGCAACAGACCATACAAAAAAGCCGGAACAGGAATGATTCCAAAGGCAGGGTCTGCCTGCACATCCTGTGGGCAGTGTGCGCTGAAATGCCCTGCCTGTGCCATCTCTACAGATAAACTCAAAGTTTCAGACAAAAGCAAATGCATATCCTGTATGCGATGCGTATCCATATGTCCAGCTCATGCCAGAAAGGTCAGCAGTCTTATGACTTCTATCGCTGCCGCAGCAATAAAAAAAGCTTGCTTTGTTGAAAAAGCAAACGAATTGTTTTTGTAAATTATTATCATAATATAACCCCTCCCACTACGTTTCGATTGGGAGGGGTATTTGTTTATTTCCAGTATCACAGTATTCCCGGACTGCCTGTTCCTTATCCGAGGGAAGTAATGCAACCGCCTCCTGATACTTCTTTTGCTTGTTTTTCCCATCTCCAGATGATATAATTTTACAAAATAACGAATTTTCACAGGTAAACATCCGGTTCAGAGCAGGCTGCTGCGGACCACTTCATATATGACAGGAACTGCTGTGAATACGATTTTAGAAGACACGGGACTGCATCCTTTCAGTTCCGCTCAACAGGGGAGGTTATTATGCACAACAATGAATCATCTGAAAATTATCTGGAAACAATATTGATTTTGAGTAAAAAACTTCCGGTAGTCCGCTCCGTTGATATTGCGGAAGAGCTGAACATTACTAAGCCAAGTGTCAGTGTGGCTATGAAGAAGCTCCGTGAAAACGAATGCATCGTTGTCTCCAAAGCTGGTTTTATCACATTAACAGAAAAAGGGCTGGAGATCGCATCCACTATTTATGAGCGCCATACATTTATCTCCAAATGGCTGATCAGCCTCGGTGTTCCGGAAAATATTGCCGTCTCTGACGCCTGCAGAATGGAGCATTATATCAGCAAAGAAAGCTTTCACGCAATGAAAGAGTTTATTGAATCGAATGCCAGTACATCGATTTCGAAATAACTCCGCCAGATAATATCCGTATCATCAATCAAAAAGTCATTTTTCAGCAGGATTTTGTTTAAATTTCCTTTTGCAAATTCCGAAAAATTACAGTATAATATCGATTACAACGAGTAGCACTCATGCGTAATTCCGGTTGCACATGTGCTGCTCGTTATTTTTTTGCAGTAAAAAAACATAAAGGAAGGTAAAATCCAATGGAACATTCTAATCAGTTTCTGGGTACTGAGCGTATTGGAAAACTCATGAAGCAGTACGCAATTCCCTGTATTATTTCTCTTCTGGTCGGTGCTCTTTACAACATTGTAGACCAGATTTTTATTGCAAATGCCAGCTATCTGGGCTCCTATGGAAACGCAGCCAACACTGTCGTATTTCCTCTCACTGTAGTTGCTCTGGCTATCGCCGTAATGATCGGTGACGGCTGCTGCGCATTTGTCAGTATCAGCCTTGGCAAAAATGAGTCTCAGACAGCCAGAAAGAGCGTTGGAAACTCCGTTGTCATGATCATTGTAAGCAGTCTTATTCTGACAGCCATTTATCTGATTTTTGCAAAACAGATCATTGCCATGTTCGGCGGAACAGTAAATGAAGAGACTTTCCGTCACTCCGGAGAATATTTCTTTTATATTTCTCTTGGAATTCCGTTTTATATGTTCGGTCAGGCTATGAACCCTGTTATCCGTGCAGACGGCAGCCCTAAATTTGCCATGATCTCCACGCTTGCAGGCGCAGTCATCAACATCATTCTTGACCCGGTTTTTATTTTTGTATGCAAATGGGGTATGATGGGTGCAGCTGTAGCTACCGTGATCGGACAGATTGTTACCGCTGTGCTTGCAGTCTGGTATCTTCTCCATATGAAGATTATTAAGCCTGAAAAAGGTGACTGCCGTATTAGCGGATCTATATGTAAAAAGACTCTGGTTCTGGGGATTACCAGTTTTCTTTCCCAGATCAGCCTTGTAGCGGCCATGGCGGCTATCAATAACATGATCCGTAAATACGGTGCAATGGATGCAGTCTTTTGTCAGGAACAGTATGCACAGATTCCTATGGCTGTTGTTGGTATTGTTATGAAATTTTTCCAGATTGTCATCTCTGTTGTAGTTGGTATGGCTGCCGGCTGTATTCCTATTGTAGGTTTCAACATAGGCGCCGGAAAGAAACTGCGTGTCAAAGAGCTGTTCACCAGCCTGCTGATCGCGGAGGCTGCTGTCGGTGCCATCGCCATGATCCTGGTAGAGTGTTTCCCTCATCAGCTCATCAATATCTTCGGTGCTGCCAATGAAAGTGTTTATTATACTGATTTTGCAATCAAAGCATTCCGTACTTACTTATGCATGATTATTCTTGCCTGCGCTAATAAAGCATGCTTTATTTTCCTCCAGGCTATGGGAAAAGCTGCCGCATCCACGCTTCTGTCTATGATCCGTGAGGTCGTTTTCGGTGTTGGTTTTGCACTGCTGCTTCCTGTATTCTTTGGACTGGATGGTGTTCTTTATTCCATGCCTGTTTCGGATCTTCTGACATTTATTATTGCAGCATTTTTAATCTGCCGGACATATAAAGAATTGAATGGGGGCCGGTGACTTTCGCCGAAACGTAATACCTTATTTCAAACAAAGCAGTTATATCCACCCCAGATATGTAATTCTCAGATATTCCTTCTTTTTCTCTATCTCAGTATCCACATGAAAAACCTCCCTGATTCTTTCAACAGTCAAAACTTCTTCCGGAGAGCCATTCGCGATAATCCGGCCATCCTTCAGCATAATGATTCTGTCACAATACCGTGCAGCCAGATTCATGTCATGTACAGATGTGAAAATTGTTTTATCCTGAAACTGTCTCATTATTTCCATAATGTACAGCTGATAGCCAATATCAAGATGGTTCGTCGGTTCGTCAAGGATAATCAATTCACTTTCCTGCGCAAATGCCATTGCAAGATAGATTCTTTGTTTTTCCCCTCCGGAAAGGCTGAGAAAACTTCTTTCCTCCGTTCCCTGCATACCGACCATCGAAAGTGCCTGGCTTACAACCTCAAAATCTGTCTGGTCATCCTGTTCAAACATCTTCTTCCTCGAATATCGCCCCATTATGACCATTTCCCGGACAGAGAAATCAAAATCCGGCTGGTTCTCCTGTGCTACAATTGCCATTTGCTGAGCTACTTCTTTCGATTTCATTTTGAAAACATCTTTTCCGTTCAGATAAATCATTCCGGAAGAAGGGGTATAGTGACGGTATATGTTTTTTAAAAGAGTGGATTTTCCGCTTCCATTCGGACCGACTAATCCAACAAACTCATTTTTGGAAACAGAAAGCGAAACCTGCGAAAGGATATTCAGAGTGTCAATATTAAAATCAAGCTTTTTAACTTGAATTACGTCTTTATTCTTCATCATACTCCTCCTACTATTTACTGAATGAATATCTGCTTTTACGCAGCATCCATAAAAATACAGGAGTACCACAAAGTGCCGTAACAACTCCAACAGGAAGCTCCTGCGGAGAAAACATAATACGTGCAAAAAGATCTGCCCACACCATGAAAATTGCTCCTAATAAAACAGAAAACCAGATCAGTCTTTTATGAGCAGCACCCACAATGTTTCTGGTAATATGGGGGATTACGAATCCCACAAATCCAATTGCGCCGCTCATTGATACAAGGACAGAAGTCAGCAGTGTACTGACCAGAATAAGAATCCATTTTATCCGTACAGTATTCACTCCCGTATTTCTTGCAATATCTTCTCCGATCAGCAAAGCATCCAGTTCCCGTGTCAAAGGCAGAATCAATATCATTCCTACAGTCAGAACGCCAACAGCCACGGGAACATCAGACCAATCCGTACCTGCAAAAGATCCAGTCAGCCAGAACGTCGCACTTTGTACTCTTCTGGAATCAGGAGTCAGAAAAATAATAATATTGGTTAGCGCAGAAAAAAAGGAAGACAGCGCCATACCTACAAGAATCATCTTGGTCGTATTTATTTTTCCGTTTCTGGACCCAAAAACAAAAACGATTACTGCCGTCAGCAAAGCACCTGCAAATGAGCTTTCTGCAAGAGGCACTTTTCCTATCAGAGGAAGCGGTCCCATCAGAAGAGAAATAACAGCTCCGGCAGAAGCCCCGGAGGAAATACCAAGGACATAGGGATCTGCCAGAGGATTTTTAGTAATCGCCTGCATCAGGATACCCGTCAATACAAGTCCGCTCCCTGTACATGCAGCCACAATCACCTTTGGCAGCCTCAAAGCCCATATAATATTAATCTGACTGTTTTTGTAACTGCTCAGATCTTTATTGAATACTTTTCCGTAAATAATCTGAAATACATCTTTATAATTGATATCCACAGAGCCAAAGTTTACGGCAAGAACCAGTGTTGTGATAAGAAGAACGACCAGTGTTATATAAACACCGGCCATCACTCCTTTTTTTGAATTTCTTAACATAGTTCACTCAGAAGCAATCCGGATGGAAAGCTTTTGCCATTGTCTCAATTGCATCTACGCTTCTGTAACATCCTGTTACATCAGTTAAATCAATTACGATAATATTATCATTCTGAATAGCCGGAATATCAGCTAAAATATCACTGTTTTTAAGAAAATCAATCTTCTGATCTACAGGATCAGATGCAATATAGTCCATCACAATAATGCACTCCGGTTCTGCTGCAATCACATCTTCCCAGTCAACAGAAGTCCAGTTGCTTTCTGTATCAGCAAATATATTTTCTCCACCGGCAAGTTCTATCATATCTGTAGGAAGTCCCGCACTGGCGGTAAAAGGCGCATCTTCACCGGAATCATAAAGAAATACGGATACTGGTTCTTTTTCTGCTACTGCAGTCTGTACCGCATCGATACGATTCTTCATATCTGAAACGATTTCGTCTGCTTTCTCCTGTACTTGGAAAATTTCACCAAAGTTATTAAAATCTTCATAAACGGACTCGATCGTTGCGGGCGCATACTCTACTCTTGGAATGTATGGTACAATTCCATTCTCTTCACAGAAATCATACGGGAAATTGGTGTCAGAAAATGTAGAATACCATCCGGTCAGAAAATCCGGTTCTGCTGCAAGAAGATCTTCCTGAGAAGGATTACTTGCTTCTGAAAGGCAGGTAAGCTTCGAAAACTCGTCCGCATACTGCTCAGGAACTTCATTATCCATGTAACCATAACCGACAATTTTATCAGAAAGCCCAAGTTCCAGAAGCATCTCTGTTGTAAAATTTGCAAGTGTGACAACTCTCTGCGGTACTTCAGAATAAGTAATGTCATAATCCTTTCCATTGAGCTCTGTGTTAATTGTTACTTCTGCGCTGGCTGTAACCGGGCTGACACATGTCATAACAAGTCCTAATGCTAACGCCTTTTTCCATTGTTTTTTCATGATAGTTCTCCTTTCATATTGCGCCAGCAAAGTACATACCACCAGTGTATGCGGATTATTATTGCTATTACATGCAATAATAAGAAAAGTCTGCTGAAAACAGCAGACTCCACACCTTTCATGTTTCATCTCTCACTTTCATCGGAAGTATAAGATTCACAGAACAAGCAGGTTTCCTGACTTATAGATCAACACTATCCGTCGCCTTCTCATACTTTAATTATTCAAAAGAGAGTCTCTTTCTTTATCTATAAAATTCTCCTCATTTGAATATGACAGTACAATGGCCTTTTAACAAATCGCTCCCTAAATACAGTGACCGGATCGCTCAGGACTCGCACCTGATTCCCTTTTTCAACCACAATATGGCTGCACTTGGTCTGGCATATTATTTTTTTTATATTAATTCTTTGTGAATATAATGTCAATATATTTTTTGAAATATGTCTTTCTTTTCTTAAATTATGTTTTCTTTTGCAAAAACTCAGAGCTGTCAGACGTTTTGCTGATGAAGCAGCTGTTATATTACATCTCTTTATCTCTTCACATCTTATCAAATTCTATCACTCTGGTACAAATTCGCTCAGCAAGCAAAGGATTATGCGTGACCACAAGCATGCCCAGATTTCTTTTGTCAACGATATGAAGCAGCAACTCCCAGATTTGTGCCTGAGTAATCACATCCAGCATCGTTGTCATTTCATCCGCAATTACAAATTTTGTATCAGGTCCCATGGCTCTGGCGATACAGAACCGCTGCATTTCCCCTCCGGATAATTCAATCGGGTAGCGGGTAAGCCACTCCTTCTCAATCCCCATATCATCCAGCAATTCCTGGTCCGGTTCCCACGCTTCTGTAAGCGTTCGTCCAAGCTTCCATCTTGGATTAATCGCTTTTTCAGGATGCTGATAGATCAGCTGAACCGGGCAGTATCCTTTTTCAGGAAGTAACTTGCCGTCAAAATAGACTTCACCTTTATCCGGTTTCATATAACCTGCCAGAATTTGAGAAAGTGTACTTTTTCCGCATCCGGAAGGACCAACAAGAGCTACTCTCTCCCCTTTTTCAATTCCCAGAGAAACATTATCCAGTATCGTCTTTTTTTTCGTATAAGAAAATGTGATATTCTTCGCTTCAAGTAGCATGAATGCAACATACCTCCCCTCCCCGCAAGCTGCGTGACGGTATTTCACCTTTCATACATGCCTCTGTCCGCACAGGGCAGCGTGGCCAGAATAAACAGCCCTCCGGCAGAGACCCCGCATAAGGCTGTGTCCCCGGAATCGGTTTAAAACCATTTTGAGGAAGAGCTTCCCAAAGAGCTTTTGAATACGGATGTCTCAAAGACTCCGGTCCATTGCGAAAATCTTCAACCGGTGCTGTCTCAACGGTTGTTCCCGCGTAAAAAACCGCAACTCTGTCAGCATATTCAAAGGCAAGGTCAATATCATGTGTAATCAGAATGATACCACGTCCTTCATCAGCAAGAGTACGCAAATGTCCCATGGCATCCTTTGCCATTTCTTTGCTTAATCCCGGTGTCGGCTCGTCTGCTACAATCAGTCTTGCATCTCCGATCACTGCCGTTGAAAGTAAAATTCTTCGGGCCATTCCTCCGGAAAGCTGAAACGGATACATCGTCTCTACCTCTTTTGACAGCTCATATCGTTTAAAAGCTGTCCTCATTTTTTCCAGAGTTCCTCTTACACCAACCACCTGACTTCCGACATGCATCAAAGGATCCAGATAAGCCACCGACTGCGGAACCAGTGCAATTTCCTTTCCGCGAAGTTTCTTCTGCAGTTCTTCCGTCAGTTCCATTCCGCAATATGTCATTATTCCGTCAACAGATGCATTGTTCGGTAAAATACCAAGAATGGCACTTGCAAGCAGGCTCTTTCCTGAACCTGATGACCCTGCAATTGCAAGTATCTCACCTTCCTGTACACTGATATTTAAATTACTGATTACCTTTAAATCTTTCTGTTCCAGACCTTTATCGTACATTTTGAAAGATACGGAAAGATTTTTTACACTTAATATATTTTTTTTCTGTTCCATCTCTCTCTCCTATTCCTGCGCACTGGACGGATCTATCAGCAATTTCACATTATCGCCGAGTTTGTCAAACAGCATTACTACCGCAACGAGCATGATACCCGGAAAGAATACAAGCCACCACATTCCTGTTGAGATATGCTTCAATGACTCAGACAGAATAATACCGATAGCCGGTGTATCCACACTGAGCCCAAAGCCAAGGAACGTTACTCCTGCTTCATGAAGGATCGCATGCGGGAACAGCAGCAGAAGACCTACAAGAAACTGGGGCATAACATGCGGAATGATATGATGACAAGCTATCTGGAAATTACTTTTTCCAAACTTTTTGGACGCTTTTACATATTGCATATTCTTTACCTGAAGAACTTCCCCCCGTATAACCCTGGTAAGGTTTGGCCAGTGTGTCAGTGCCACACCAATAACAACGCCTTTCAATCCTTTTCCCAAAGAAAAGGAAATCAGCATCAGCAATACCATATGCGGAACTCCCATTACAAGATCCACAAAATACGATATAATTTTGTCAGCACGCCCGCCCACAGACGCCGATACGATTCCAAGAAACAATGCCATAAATGCACTGAAAACAGCCGCCATTGTTCCAAGCATAATACTGTTTGAAAGCCCTTTGATCGTCCTGCAGAACATATCTCTTCCCAGGTAGTCCGTACCGAACCAGTGAGCCGCACAAGGAGGAAGTTTCTTTGCCGCATAATTCGGTTCGTACAGCGCAGGATTCATCAATAATCCTGCGGCAGAAATAATAAGCAGAATACCTGCAATGATAATTACCAGCATTACTGTTTTTGTTCGTCTGTTCATTTTTTTCATTTTTCACTGCCCTCTCGTATCTCAGGATTCAATATGCCGTAAAGCAGATTTGCAATGAAATTTCCTGCAAAAACAAACAATACAGAAAAAAGTGCCACACCGAGAAGCAGCGGAACATCACTCTTTAGGCCAGCCGTTGTTGCTGCATTTCCCAGGCCGGGATAAGAAAAAACCTGCTCTGCAAGTACGCTTCCCCCGAACAATTCACTAAAAGAAGCAAACTGCAGCGTAATTGCCGGAATCGCTATATTGCGAAGCCCGTGTCTTTTAATTACCTGCCAGGTAGTTTCTCCCCGCGCCTTTGCAAAGAGTACATATTCACTTTTCATAACATCTATAATTTTCTGTCTTGTATGCAGAGCAATATTGGACACGCCGGTAATGCTAAGCGTAAATGCCGGAAGTATTAAATGATAGATCCGGTCCAGAAGAGTTACATCTTCCGCCGCCTTGCCTACCGGAACTGCAAATCCAACCGGAAACCACCCCAGATTGACAGAAAATACGATCAGAAGCAGCAGTCCGATCCAGAAAGCAGGAGTTGACGATAAGATAAAACAAAAAGTTTTAATAATACGGTCCATAACACTCCCTGAGAATACTCCTGACAGGATTCCCAGAATGAAGCCCAGGATACCGGAAATAACCCATGCCGTTATCATCAGAACAAGAGACGTCACGAAACGCTCTTTCAATACCTGTACAACAGGCTTTTTAAATGCTATAGAGTCTCCCATATCACCATGGAGCAGATTTTTCAGCCATGTGATATATCGCTGAACCGGTGGATCATTCAGCCCCCAGTGTTCAGCGATAACATCTTTCTGTTCCTGTGAAATATTGGATTCCGACCCTACATATGCGTCAACCGGATCGATCGGTGAAGATATGATCAGAAAGAAGCAGACGATTGATACGCCAAAAAGAAGAAGCAGCATACGAATCAGTGTACTTCCCAAATATTTCAGAGTGTTCATCTGTTTATTCCCCTGTTATTCTTCTGTAAAAGTCCATTCATTCATGTTCTGGATAATCGGAAGTCCATGACCGTGAGGATGAACCATCTGGTCACCAACATCCAGACCGTCTCTTACAAAGTATGTATGGTCAATATTCACCAGCCAGATATAAGGCAGATCAACATTTACTCCCGTCTCACCATCGTACTGTGCAAGCATCAGATTTTCGATAGCTTCTTCCTCTGTCAGTGCCGCCATAGCCTTATTCAGATATTCATCTACTTTTTCGTTCGTGTACATCGGCGAATTACTCAGACTGACAAGCTCAGGATCTGCAAAATCAGATGAGAAAGCACTGTATACATCATAAAAGCTATAATCTCCGGTACCGATACAGGTCGGTTTCAGTCTTCCTTCTTCTTTACATGTTGTCCAGTCTGCTGCCTCCGCAGTAATATCAATCCCAAGCGGTTTTGCATTTTCAGCAAGCGCAACTGCAAGATTATATCTCTGAAGGTCGTCTGTACGGCCGGTAATAGTGATCGCACATTTTATACCGTCTTTTTCGCGAACACCATCGCCATCCTCATCAACCCAGCCTGCTTCTTCCAGAATTTTGCATGCTTCTTCCACCTGACCGTCTTCCAGTCCCGGTTCCATATTCGCCCATGGAAGATTCTGGAAACGAACCCATGCAGGAGTACCTATGCCATTTAATGCATTGTCAATGATTTCCTGTCTGCTGATACCGATATTCAATGCTTTTCTGACAGCCGGATCACATGTAGCATTATTACCGACAATTCTGCCATCTGAAAGTTCTGTCTCCGGAATGCATGGAAGTGCAAAGCCTCTGTTGTCGGATGTTGCGTATGTTTCCAGATGCATGCCTTCTACTTCTTCATATGCGTATTCCGGATTGATTTTAACCACATCAAGCATACCGGACTGAGCATAGGAAAGAGCGGTTTCTTCATCAATATTCAGGAATGTGATCTGACTGAATTCCGGTTTATCGCCATAATAGTATTCATTTGGTTCCACAATCAGCTGCTGTCCGATGTCAAGTTGCTTCACTTTAAATGGACCGCTGCTGACAGGATTTGCAGCATAATTTTCATCATATGCATGTTTTGCAACAATTCCTTGAAGTGCTACCGTTCTTACAAACGGGGAAAACGGTCTGCTTAAAGTAAACCGTACAGTATAATCATCTAATGCTTCCACCTTATCCATCATGGAAACATCAACGCTACCGCCGGTTTCTTTAATCGTTTCAAATGTAAAAACAACGTCTTCCGCTGTTACCGGTTCTCCATCTGAAAATTTTATATCATCACGTAAATTGAACGTATAAACAAGCCCATCGTCGCTGACTGTATAATCCTTTGCAAGGTCAGGATCTACTCCTATTTCTTTGTTAACCTTCAGCAGAGACGAATAAAAAATGTCTGTTCCGTACATGGTACTTCCCATGCATGCATCATAAGTTCCGTCAGTCATGTCACCTACTGCAATTACAAGTTCATCTTTTACAGTTTCCTCTGCTGTGACAGTTACTGATGCCCCCATGCTCATAAGCATCATACCTGTGAGCAGCAGTGCTGTTCTTCTTTTTTTCATTTTTCTGTTCCTCCTTTTAATCTGATTGTTTCCTCAGTTAGTTTTATCTGTTTTATTCTAACATCAGACAATAGGAACCAGAAGCCACCCCCGGGGATACTCTGATATTCCAATTTGTCATATCTTTCTATTCCGTTAACAGATATCAGCAATAACAACAGCACATCAGAAAAACCAATCCACAGCCTTACCGATCTCTTTTATTCTTTCCGGCTCTTTATTTTCAACCGCGTCGTCTATTGTATCCTGAACATATCGTTTAAGAATTTCTTTACTGGTATTCGCTAGTTCCGCTTTCACTGCCGCAAGCTGAATCAGGACTTCGCTGCAGTCCCGTTCGTCCTCCACCATTCTTCTGACAGCTTTCAAATGTCCTGTAGATCTGGAAATACGGTTGAGAATAGCCTTATCATATTTGATTTCCTTATCATCCTGATTACCGATAAATACCATCCTCCTCGTCCGAATCCCACTGATATCCCAGCTCCTCCGCCATCGTCTCCGCTATCTTCAGGTCTGTCAGATCCGCAAGAATACTCAGACACATATCCATGCCGGCCAGAGGATTGGATGCTGAATAATACTTGCCGTCAGCCACCCACCTGGCTCCTGATGTCCTGTATATTGCCGCAGTAAACATCCTGTTCCAGTTTTTGTCCAGCGGGCAGTCGCAAATTCTTCTGCGGTACAGTATCCCGGTCTGAGCCATCAGCAATGTACCGCTTCCAAGCATAACGCAGAAAGAATGCTGATCTGCTGCCTTTTTAAGCAATCTGCATAAGTTTTCATCATCCCTGATCAGTCTTCTTGCCCCTTTTCCGCCGGGAATAACCAGAATATCCCCCGCTGTCTGCTCATCAAGATAATCTGTCCATACCTTCACTCCCTGCAGACTTGTCACAAAATCGCCTTTCACAGAGCAGTATTCCACATGAAAATACTCAGGCAGCTTACCAAAGACCTCAGCCGGCACAAAGGCATCCATCGTATCAAAATCATCAAATAAAAATAAATTAACCTTCATCCATTCCTCTCCTTATCCATTATTAATTATCATTCCAGCTTTCCAGTAGTTATTTCGAAACCGATGTACTAAAAGCGCAAGGGTAAAAAAAGGCAGCCATAGTTTCTCCTATAACTGCCTTTCAGGAGAAATTCACTGGGTCCATTCATTCTCCCGCACATCATTCATTTTTTATGGAGGTCTGATGTACTTTCATAAGTGCTTTTGGCATCATCGATTGCCTGTAATGATATTTTAACAGATTACAGTGTGAATACAACCTACCCCCAGGGTTATTTTTTACTTATTTTTTCGGTTCTTAAAATGCCGTTTTTATGCAGTACTTCACCAAAAAGTGCATGCCTCGTATCCCCATCCCCCGGTTTTTTATGGAAGGGGAGAGTCTCACCGGATGACCGAAATCCTCCTGGACTTTCTAATATACAAAACAGTAAATGCCATTCCTGCCAGAATCCAGGAAGCAATGTAAATCCACACAATACACTCCATCGTACCAAATTTCGGTAAAACAGCAAAAATACAGACAACCCTGAAAAGACAGATGGTAAGCAAAGTGGTGATCATCGGCGTCAGAGTCTCCCCAAGACCACAGCAGGCTCCTGAAAGTGCTTCTGCCACAGCATAAAAGATAAAGAATGGTGCCATCATCTGCATATATTTCACAACCAGCGGAATCAGTGCCGGAACATCCTTTGCGTCAATAAACCAGGGACCGATCATACCGGATCCAAAGTATAGGACAGCGCTTATGAAACCTACTGAAATTACTGATAATCCGGTACCGATCAAAGCACCTTTTTTTACTCTTTCATGCTTGCCTGCTCCAATGTTCTGTGCTGTGTAGGTGGTAAGCGCAGGCGCCATGGCATCTGCAATCAGCCAGATCAGTAAATCCAGCTTGTCACAGATTCCCCAGGCCGCAATGCTGTTTGTTCCCATTGTATTTACACTGGCCTGAACAATGGAATTGGCAACCGGAAACAGCATAGACTGAAGTGCTAATGGAAAACCTTTTTTGAGCATGATTCCCATATGTTCTTTGCAGATCTTCATTCTCATAATACTGATCTTTTCTTCGAGAAAATCAGATTTTATCAGAACGCGCCAGGTTGCAGCCACGCTTACAATCTGAGCAAGCACGGTTGCGGCAGCTGCGCCTCCAACTCCGGTATGAAAAACTCCTACCAGAAGAACATCACCGGCAATATTTACCAGGCTGCAGAGAATTAATACATACAGAGGTTTCCTGGAATCCCCAAATGCGCGTAAAATACCTGCCATCATATTATAAAGGATCATCGCCCATAATCCTGAGAAATAGGATTATCGGGAAAATGGATGTGCCTTTCAGCTAACGCAGTCGTTCTGGACGGCATCCTCAACGAAGGATTTTAAATGCAGCGGCCAATAAATCAAATATTGACCGTTTGTAGAAGAAATCTCTGGTCATGGTATCCGTGCTGTCATATGCGAAGATGAAATCCTCTGCGGCAACCGGAAATTCATGGAGAAATTCCATATTTCCCTTGACGGTTATGAAAAGAATAACTTTGGAACAGAAGTTCTTGCTGCCAGAAACGGAAAGTTCATCGGATATCTGGTGATTTCCGATACACTCAAAGAAGATGCCAAATCTGCCATTTCACAGATCAAGAAACAGGGAATCGCCACAATCATGCTCACCGGAGATGCACAGGACAGCGCCGATGCCGTAGCACAGGCAACCGGTATCGATGAAGTACATGCCAGACTCCTTCCTCAGGATAAACTTTCAGAACTGAACAGTATTCGAAATAAATACGGCGCTGTTATGTTTGTCGGTGACGGTATCAATGATGCGCCTGTTCTTGCAGGTGCTGACGTAGGTGCAGCCATGGGAAGCGGTGCTGATGCGGCGATTGAAGCTGCTGATGTGGTATTTATGACTTCCAGTATGGAAGCAATCCCACAGGCACTTGCCATTGCAAAGTCAACCAGCAGTATTTCCTGGCAAAATGTCATCTTTGCGCTGGTAATAAAAATCCTGGGACTATGTGGCTTTGCTTCCATGTGGATGGCTGTATTTGCAGACACAGGTGTTGCCATGCTCTGTGTACTGAATTCCATTCGGATTCTGTATAAGAAAAGCTAATACATTTTTATCGAAATACTTAAACTGTTTTTGATATCACGAAAGGCAGATCATCGGGATCTGCCTTTCATTTTGCATTTATGGTCTTTATAATAACCCGCACTTACTTTTCAGCTTCCATGTGGAGACAGGCTTTTATTATTCATCGGTATTATATTTGTTTACTTTCTCCTCATATTCATCCTGACTGCTTATGTAATGCCGTACAATATGACCATGCTGTTTTCCCTTTGCTTTAAGATTGCGGCCTTCTCTTGGCTCATACTGATTCTCCGGTATCTCAAGGGCATTCGCTACGGCCTGAATGATCCCGTTACTGCTGTAAGTAGCCCCGGATACCGCATCCACATTGAGACTCTGCTCCATCTTTATCTCTTCGATTACTGCAGGAGCTGCCTTGAAAAAGTATTCTTCAGTGTCACAATAAGATAAAATCGCAATGTCTTTTACTTTTTGATTTTCTACTGTTACCTGAACTTCTACATCTCCACGAAAAGCATCGGCGCTTCCGGTATAAACCCCATCTTTCAGATTTCTGAAACGCCCGGCTTCCAGGAATTCTTCTTTTTGCTCCTGCTCTGACTCATCATCCTTTTGATTCAGCGCATTTTTTACTGCATCCAAAACGCCCTTACTGCTGAAAGTTGCACCGGATACAGTATCGATTTCTGTACATTGCATTTGGATAATAGCCGGTAGTAACTGTTTTTCCACCTGATCCATGTATTGTCTGTCATCCAGATAATCATCCAACTGAATTTTGACGATTTCTCCATTTTCGACCTCTACTGTGACACCGATACTTCCGCGATAACCCTGTCCTTCACCTGTATAAATCCCATCCTGATAAGTTTGTTTTTCCGTATGTACAGTATTCAGATTTTCCGGATCTTCCTTTCTGGTGCTCATTTTCATGCCGATTGAGGATATCATAATCGTCAAAGCTGTGATTCCAACTCCAATGAATACAGCATATTTTTTATCAGCCCGTGCATTTTCTTTTGGGCAGCACGCAATACATTGCTGACATTGAATACATGCACCTGTGTTAACCTGATCTGTTTCATGTAAATTAATTCCCATACTGCATTTCGTACTGCATAAATGGCATGGACCACATTTCGTTCCGGGCTTTCGAATTTTCAGAAAATGAAATTTTGATACCATGCTGTACACTGCCCCGACAGGACATAAATAACGGCAAAAGCAGCGCTGGACAAAAAAAGAACTGATAAAAATACAAATCAGCAGGCAGCCGCCAATGGAAAGGGCCGGTTGTATTCCCGGCCAATTTCCAATAGAAGTATACTGTCCAAAAACAGTCCACGGTCCTGAAAAAGGCAGCTTCAGAATGTCTGACCAGACACAGCT
The DNA here is from genome assembly GCA_945864225.1 of uncultured Blautia sp. Taxonomy (GTDB): domain Bacteria; phylum Bacillota; class Clostridia; order Lachnospirales; family Lachnospiraceae; genus Blautia_A. The sequence goes on from CAMBAL010000015.1 coordinate 24,705, forward strand.
GATATAAAAGAGAAGGATAACGTATTTCGCCGTTTTCAATATCCGGTCTGTTTTTCCCTGTATTCGAAAATTCATGTGGAAAACTTTCTGTGATAGATACCACAAAAAATCCTGAACAGCACCAAAACTACAGAAAAAACCGCAAAAGAAACGTCCGGTCAGCACCGTTGCCGGAACTGTAGCAATCAGCATCCATACAGGAATTTTCAGCGTTTCCCAGTCAATCTGTCCTTTAAATACAGCAGTAACAATCATTCCCAATGCAGAGAATACATAAGTAAACACTCCCGGGATCAGGATGAAAGCCAGGATTTGAATCAAAACCCGAAACCAATAATGGAATTTCTGTATTTTCTTTCTTTTCAAAAATCATCACTCCTTTGTAATTTGTATACAGTATCAGCTGTTTCGCATATTTGACATCGGGGCACAGCTGTTATCAGTTAATATTGTTCCAGATATTCTTCTATTTCTCTGAGTTTTTCTTCATGCTTACTATGAACAGCAATCCTGAAATAATTTCTTCCCTGGATTCCTTTGATCATATAATAGTCGCTTTCTATTTTAAAAAACGGTTCTTTTAACATATCGAGATACACAAATCCACCTAATGGACGAAGACTCAAAATAAAATCTCTGTCAATGACATCATCTGTCAGATAATCCCAGGCAAACCAGCCCGACTCGGCGCATTTTTCCCTTGATTCCATTTTTCCTGTAATTCTCATATTTTCTCTCCGGTTCCGGCGCCTGCCATCTGACCTGCCGCCTTCAAAAATTCCATAATCTCTTCTTCAGTCGTAAAACAGGATATACTGATTCTGACGGTACCCTGTTTTTCCGTTCCCATCGCCTGATGGATCAGCGGAGAACAATCAAGACCGGTCCGCACCGTTATTCCATATATATTCTGGAAAATATAAGCGGCATCTGATGGCGACAAATTTTTGAAATTAAAGCTCATCACAGGTCCTTTGCAGGTCTCTCTGCTGCCATATACCGTAATGCCGCTCATAGCGCCAAGTCCTTCATAAAGAATTCTCATGAGATACTCTTCCCGTTCCATGATCGTCTGCAGACCGGTTTCCAGTATATATCCGGTTGCGGCACCAAGAGCTGCAATTCCCGGAAAGTTCTGTGTCCCTGTCTCATATTCATAATCGCCCTCTTCGTAAATAAGCTGTGAACTGTTTCTGCCTGTTCCGCCATACTGCAAAGGTCTCATTTTCCACACAGGACTGATATAATACCCTCCGGTTCCCGGAATTCCCATTAAGCTCTTATGTCCGGTAAATGCCAGCGCATCCGCGCCCCATTCATCTGCACAGACAGGAAGGCATCCCGCGCTCTGTGATACATCCGCAGCAAAGAACAGATGATGTCTGCGGGCAAATTCTCCGATCATGTTCATATCCTGAACTCTTCCCGTAACATTGGAACAATGGTTCACAATAATCGCCCGCGTTCGATCTGTTACAGACTTTTCCAGAGATTCCGACGTCACTTCACCGTCCATTGTACACGGAACTGTCACCATCTGAAATCTTTTCAGACATTCATGATTCAGGATCGGACGCAGAACGCTGTTATGCTCTGTCTGTGTCACTAATATCTCACCATCCTCCAGCAGACCTGACATACCGCACAGAATGGTATTCAAAGATTCCGTAGCACCTGAAGAAAAATAAATTCTTCCCGTTTCCTTAATACCAAGAATTTTCCCCAGGTTTTTTCTGCATATTTCCTCTGTATCGGGTCTTCCGATCTGCTCACTTCCCCGAAACTGCGAAGCAGGCGTACTGTTCAGGTACGCCTGCAAAGCTTCTTTTACGCAGGAAGGTTTTGGATACGAGGTAGCCGCATTATTTAAATAAATCACTTTTTCCTCTCTCCTCTTATATCAGCCTTCCAGAATATTAAAGTTCATCACTTTCGCTATCTTCTTCAGCATTTTACTGTAATCACCGAAAATCAGAACCTGGTGATGTCCGAATCCTGCCAGATTATGCATATATTCCCGTGCGTCATCCATCTTAATATAATAATATGGGCTGCAGTAGGTTGCTGCATATTCAGACCGTATGACCTCTCCGGTCTTAATGCACATGGTGTCACCTGCAGGATTAAATCTGCCGAGTGTCACATAGTCATCTGCATTCTCTGTAAAATCCACCTGGAGCTTGCCGCCGAATCCCTGACCGGTAAATGCCCACAGCTTATAATCCAGCGGTTTTGTACCGTAACCATTCATACATAATGCAGGAACAGCATGATGAATGCGGAGAAGTTCGTCTGTCTCATGATTTGGATTTCCCATAAATGCAGGCCTCTTTGCAGCATACTGCATGATCACCATTGCCATAAGTGCGTTCAGATCTTCCTCGCAGCCACTTGGGATTCCTTCATCTTTCATGATCGAGTGGCACATACATGGAGTAAATTTGCGATTCTGCGGAATTTCCGTAGTACACAATTCATGACATGCTGTTGAAAAAGCGTTGCAGTCATAAATATCCATCATTTTCTTTGCTGCCAGATAATATTTGATATCATTGATAAACCAGTCAGTATTTACCTGTGTATCAGAAGATCCTGCTATAAGCCTGTCCGCAATTGGTTTGGCTTCTTCATCGGTAATCTCATCCATATATTTAAAAATAGAGGTAAAAGGCAGTTTCACAACTTCCATACCATAGCGCTGTCTCAGGATTTCAGGATCCCGGATCAGGCTCTGAATACCGAAGGTAGGCTGGGATCCTGCAGTAAGAACAAGTGCTCTTGTATTTTGCACCGCTTTACGAACCCATAAAATATGCATGATCTCATTTACGTCCTGAAGATCCATACATACATAAGCTTCTACTCCAATAGAACGGCAATATGCTGCAAAATCAATACCCTCGTTTCCATTCTGCCAGATAACCACCGGTTTTCTGCAACGTTCCAGTTTCGGGATTCTCCATCCCATACAGAGGAAACAGTCAATTTCATCCAGATTCTCTCCGATTTTATCAAACAATTCCTTATCCACAGTAAAACTTTCATTATACCGTACATCAAGCGGTTCTTTAAACTCTACCTCGCTGATCACATCATTCAAGCCTTCCACAGAGGCTTTAAATGCCTGATCAGCTGCTTTTGTTTCCGCTTCCACTGTCATGTCTTCATAACGGCCTGCCCTGCACGGACCTTCCCAGAAATGTGTGTGGGTCAGACATCCCACAAGCGGTCTTACAACAAGTTTCATTTCCATAGCTTTCTGTTTCATGATATTTGATTCCTTTCTTGAAAGATAATCAGGCAGACTCCGCAATCCACTTGTTTTTGTATTATGCTTACGTTTTTTTACGTATTTTTTCCGCGTGTTTATTTCCATTTATATTATAAAAAATATAATCTGTTTTTTCTTCCTGATTTTTATAAAGAAAGTATACTATTTTATCATTTTTACAGCCTGCCATATCCACCTGGCAGAGCTCTTGCTCATATGCTTATATCTATTTCTTCCAATTGTTTCAGTAAATCCTTATAATCACTCTGTATGGCATGTGCATGGGATGATGTTTTTTTCCGGAGTTTCACTGCTGCTGTGGATTTTGCAATCAGCTGTATGGTTCCTGCTCCTGCCTTCTTTATGCAAAAATCCCCGACAACATTTCCATATCTGTCGGGGTTTCTGCCGGTATCTGACAGTAGCTGAATTCAATACCGGCAGAACTGTGGAGGTCTATATTGTGTATTTTTCTTGCTAAGAGCCCATCCATTATTTTTTACATAAATCAGGGTTGTTTTTTACAAAAAAACAGTGGCTGCTACCCATTGCAGACACTTCTATCGGATCATTCTTCCCTTCTGTTACTGTTTCTGTCGTATGACCCGGCTGGATGTTTGCGCTGTATCTGGAGCACATCTCATGTACCAGGCAGGTTTCCTGACTTACAGATCAATGCTCACTTCACCTTCTCACATCTTTATGGGTCATGCAATGGTTATCGAAGCTCGCTCCCTGTATACAGTGACCAGTTCGCTCAGGATTCTCACCTGATTCCCTCTTCAGAGTCCCTGAAAAGGACTCTGCACCTGATACTGCAATATTCAATTACACATCATTAGAATATCAAATTGTTATTCTTTTGTCAATCTTAGTTTCTGTATATCTTTCAAATGACTATACAGGATTTGGGTTAAATCTTTCAATTAAAAAACTGAATTACAGGATACAACTATGCCCGATAAAGCCAAAATGAGCGATTTTCTGTATATTTTCCTGAATATCTATTCCTACAAGTTCCGATTTTCACTCTCCTTGTCAAACTACAAATATTTCAATATAGCTTATTGTTTTCTTTGGGTCAACATCTGTCACACCATAGAAGAACCCTTTATACCAAAGTATAAAGCTATTGCCGTTATTTACTATGCAGCAGAACGGCAATTGGTATGAACCACCTTTGGTATAAACAGCCTTCGACGCATAGGATATTCCATAATAGTCCAATGCTTGGAGTAATACCGATTGCGGAAAGAGACCAGGATGGTAAGGTAATCCGTAAACAACTGGAAGTGGATTTTGTATGCAATCTTGGTTCTTCCAGATACTACATTCAGTCTGCTTACTCGCTGCCTGATGAAGCGAAACGTACTCAGGAAATCAGACCATTCAGAAAGATTGATGATTCTTTCAAGAAGATCGTTATTACAAAAGATATTGTGCATCCTTATTATGACGACTATGGTATCCTGACCGTGAACATTTATGATTTCCTTCTGGATCCGCAGATTCTGGAAAAATAAATATTATCTATTGTGGCAGTAATGTCCTGACAGTTCTGATATTTCATCACCTCATCTCCCATAGGAAAAGCACGAACGCCCTGTCCCGGGCATAGAATAAATAGAAATCCCCTTTGAGGTGAAGATTTGAAGGCTTTTTTGAAACCTTTGACATCTGCTGAAGAAAAGTATTATCTTCAACGTTACCAGGGGGGCGATTTAGAAGCAAGGCAAATCCTTATTGAACATAATCTTCGTCTTGTAGCCCATGTTGTCAAAAAATATCAGGGTACGGACGAGGATCTGGACGATTTGATTTCCATCGGCACGATAGGTCTGATCAAAGCCGTTTCCACCTTTGATTCTGACAAAGCCACCAGGCTCTCTACCTATGCGGCACGATGTATTGATAATGAGCTTCTGATGATGCTTCGTTCCAAAAAGAAACATGCCAGAGAAGTATCCCTCTCTGAACCCATAGGCACCGACAAAGAAGGCAATGAAATCAGCCTTCTGGATATTCTCGAAAGTCCCCCTGTGGACATCGTAGAGGAATACTCCACCCGGAAAGATATCCTACTTCTGATGGATTCTCTGGAATCCTCTCTTACGCCAAAAGAGTATCAGGTAATCTGTTTCCGGTACGGACTTTTTGGAAATGAAGAACAGACACAGCGGGAAATTGCCAAAGAACTGCACATCAGCCGCTCCTATGTATCCCGTATTGAAAAAAATGCACTGCAGAAACTGCGTGCATTGTTTGAAGAATCCACATGACCGATTAAGTAACAAATACGTATAAAATGTCAGGAGAAAACAGTATTTTACCCTGACTTTTTATATTACAGAAAAATGCTTCCTTCCTGACAGACAATTTCGTCATCTCATCTGTCTGATTCGGAAGGAAGCATTTTTTATTCATCATCTTTATCGATCTTCTTTATTAATCTTCTTTTTTATCAATCTTTTTTATTATTGATCTTCTTTATTATTAATCTTCTTTATCCGTTTTCTCCGCTCTTCTAAGCAGATCATAAACTTCAATTTCCTCTCCCAGATTCACGAACAATTTCTGCTGCGGGTGCGGTGCACTTTCCACAGAATTTCCCTCTTCATCATAAATGGCCCGCACAACAACACTTAAATTGCGTCCGTCCGGCTTCATAATCTCAATGGTCTCTCCCACAGTAAATTTATTTCTCTGAGTGATCTGTACATATCCCCGCTCATCCAGCGCTTCTGCATAACCCAGATATGTGTACTCTTTTACATAGGTGTTATTATCGTATATCTGCGTATTCTGATCCGGCTTGCCATAGAAAAATCCGGTCGTAAACTGACGGTACGTACAGTTGGAGATCTGTTCCCTGTACCAGTCCATATTGGCTCTGTATTTCTCCGGGCTTTCCATATAGTCGTCAATTGCTTTGCGATAAGTCCTCGCCACAGTTGCCACATAAAGAGCAGTCTTCATCCTGCCTTCGATCTTCAAGCTGTCAATCCCGCTTTCCAGAAGATCATCCATATGCTCGATCATGCAGAGATCCTTGGAATTAAAGATATAAGTTCCTCTCTCATTTTCAAAAACCGGCATATATTCTCCCGGTCTTGTCTCTTCCACAATGGAGTATTTCCACCGGCAGGGATGTGTGCAGGCTCCCTGATTGGCATCTCTTCCCACCAGATAATTGCTCAGAAGACATCTTCCGGAATAAGAAATGCACATAGCCCCATGCACAAATGTCTCAATCTCCATATCATCCGGAATATGGGCACGGATCTCCCGGATTTCCTGCAGAGAAAGCTCTCTTGCAGTCACCACTCTCTTCGCTCCCAGCTGATACCAGAAACGATACGTTTCATAATTGGTATTATTGGCCTGGGTACTGATATGGCGCTCAATTTCCGGACAGATTTCTCCGGCATAAGTAAAAATTCCCGGATCTGCGATAATGAGCCCGTCCGGCTTCAGTTCCTTCAGCTCTTTCAGATATTCCCTGACACCTGCGAGATCATAGTTATGTGCCAGAATATTCACAGTCACATAAACCTTCACTCCATGCTCATGGGCAAATGCAATTCCCTCTGCCATATCCTCATGGGAAAAATTCTTTGCCTTTGCACGGAGTCCAAAAGCTTCCCCGCCGATATATACAGCATCTGCCCCAAAGATCACAGCAATCTTTAAAACCTCCAGACTGCTGGCCGGTACTAACAATTCTGGTTTTCTCATAGTCCCTCCTGTTTCTGCTCTGTCCTCACACTCACCGCTGCCCCGTCTCCCAGAGGAAGAATGGTCGTAAGAAGCTCCGGACAGTGCTTCAGTTCATAAAGATATTCCCGCATTCTTTTGTATATGGTACGGTTGCGTCTCTCCACCAGATAGTGAGATTCAATAAGATCTCCCTCCTGCAGTACATTATCGGAAAGAAGAATACTGCCCGGATGCATCAGCCGCATCACATCAGGCAGCCAGTGAATATACTGGCCTTTGGCCGCATCCATAAAAATCAGGTCAAAGGTGCCGTCCAGTTTTTTCAGATATTCTCCGGCATCCCCTTCCAGAAGCGTGATCTGGTCTTCTCTTCCGGCTTTTCGGAAGTTCTCTTTTGCTATCGGAATGCGTTTTTCGTAATTTTCAATTGTCGTGATCTGAAGATCCGGAGAACCATATTCGCACATAAGAAGTGTGGAGAAGCCAACGGCTGTCCCCACCTCCAGAACACGCTTCGGCCTGTGCATTGCCAGAAGCACCTTTATGAAACTCTGCATCTCTCTGCGGATAATCGGAACACGGGATTCCAGCGCACACTGCTCCAGTTCCTCCAGAAACGGGGTATTTCCCATATCCAGTGAATTGATATAGGTACGCATCCTCTCTTCCACTATCACGAGTTATTTCCCTCCTGCTCCGTATCTCCTGCCAGGATCGACATGATTCTGTCAGGGGTATATGCTGTACTCAACAGATATGTACCGGGCCGTAACTGACCGTTGTAGTTGGATAATTTCTCCTGTACCCAGAATACCAGTGCATCTCTGATCAGTCCTTTACGTTCCAGAGTCTTCCCGATATCGTATACCGAAGTATCTTCTTTGATCACAACGGTTACTTCCTGACCTTCTCCAGGACTCATAGCCTGCTGATTAAAGATGTTATATCCAAACTGATAGGTGGATTTTCCGATCCAGAAAATCAGAAATACGACACAGACATACAGTACAATTCTGAAAATCCCCCCTGCTACAGCTACACCGGCTGCTCCTACCCGTTCTTTCGTGTTACCCATAACTTCCTCCCTTTCGGTGTTCTGTCAGTGCAGACGGATCCGCAGACAGGCTAGTACATCGTTTTCGAAATAACTACACCAAATAACTTGCCTATTTCTCCGATTGCACATGATAAAAAGCCTCAGCGTAGGCAAATTCTCCTGCGATGCGGACACCGATCTGTCGTCTTTACAGATTTGGCATGTGCACGTCAATTCCTTCCACCAGTTCTCTGCAGATATTCTGCATCATTTTGCACAGAGCCAGTTCCGCATCCAGAAATGCGTTGACCTCCGGATTACTCCGAAGCTCCGCAGATTCTCTGCAAAGCTGTTCCGCAACATGGAAGAGATTCTCACTTCCTGCCTCATTCTGAAGCTGAAAATTATCTGCACGGAACTGATCCACTCTTTCCAGAAGTTCCGGATTTTTACTCAGAATCTCTTCCTGTTTTTTGTATTCTCTGTACACATCCGTCTTCCTGATCTGTGAAAGAAGTGCTTTGATATTTTTATCCAGTGCTTCCATGCAGTTACGCCTCCATGATGATCGGAAGGATCATCGGACTTCTCTTGGTGCGCTTCCAGAGGAAATCACTCAGAGCATCTTTTACCATCGTCTTGATTCTGCCCCAGTCTGTAATATTCTTGGAAAGGCAGGCATCCAGTGCCTCCTCAACAACTTCTCTGGCCTCATCCATCAGATCTTCTGATTCACGCACATATACGAACCCTCTGGACACAATATCCGGTCCAGCAAGAACTACATTGCTGTGACGTTCCAGTGTCATAACAACGATCATAATTCCATCCTCTGCCAGATGCTGACGGTCTCGAAGTACGATATTGCCTACATCACCAACACCAAGACCGTCTACCAGAATACCTCCTGTATGAACAGTGCCGGTAATTTCCGCACTCTGATCATCCAGCTCCAGAACATTTCCGGAAGACAAAATAAAAATGTTTTCCTTCGGAATTCCAAGATCTTCCACCACGTGCTTCTGTGCTGTCAGATGACGATACTCTCCATGCACAGGAATCGCATATTTCGGACGCACCAGGGAATAGATCAGTTTAATTTCTTCCTGACAGGCATGTCCGGAAACATGAGCATCCTGGAAAATAACCTTGGCCCCTTTCATGGAAAGCTCGTTAATTACCTTGGAAACGGCTTTCTCATTGCCCGGAATCGGATTGGAACTGAAAATAATGGTATCATTCGGTTTGATGGTGATCTTTTTGTGAATATTGGCTGCCATACGGGAAAGAGCCGCCATAGACTCACCCTGGCTTCCTGTTGTGATCAGTACCACCTGTTCATCCGGATAGTTCTTCACCTGATCGATCTCAATCAGCGTATTTTCCGGTATGCGAAGATATCCCAGTTCCGATGCTGTGGAAATAACATTCACCATACTGCGTCCTTCCACTGCAACTTTTCTTCCAAAACGGTATGCGGTATTGATGATCTGCTGCACACGGTCCACATTGGACGCAAATGTAGCAATGATAATACGGGAATTTTTATGTTCATTAAACAGGTTATCAAACACTCTTCCCACCGTGCGTTCTGACATGGTAAATCCCGGACGTTCTGCATTGGTACTGTCACACATCAGGGCCAGTACACCTTTCCTGCCGATTTCCGCAAATCTCTGCAGATCAATGGCATCGCCGAATACCGGTGTATAATCTACCTTAAAGTCTCCGGTATGCACCACAATTCCGGCCGGAGAATAAATAGCCAGCGCAGATGCATCCTGAATACTGTGGTTTGTCTTGATAAATTCAATGGAAAAATCACCAAGATTAATCACCTGTCCATGTTTGACTTCTTTTAACTTCGTTGTGCGCACAAGATTGTGCTCTTTCAGTTTATTGCTGATCAGGGCGAGGGTCAGCTTCGTAGAATAAATCGGAACATTGATATCCTTGAGTACATACGGCAGTGCGCCGATATGGTCCTCGTGACCATGGGTGATCACAAACCCCTTCACCTTGCTGATATTCTCTTTTAAATAAGTGACATCCGGAATAACAAGGTCAATTCCCAGCATGTCATCTTCCGGGAAAGAAAGTCCGCAGTCAACGACTACGATACTGTCTTCATATTCAAATGCGGTAATATTCATTCCAATCTGTTCCAGACCGCCCAGTGGAATGATCTTCAGTTTTGATGCTGCCTTGCGTCCCTTATTGCGGGATACTGTCTTTACAGTTGCTTTAAATGTATTTTTTGAATTTTTATCGATATATTTATTGTCCGTTCGTCTGTAATTTTTCGACTGCTGTTTATATCTCATATTCTTCACTGTCTGCCTGCCTGATTCGCCAGCGTTCTGGCTGTCCTTCCTGTTGTAAGTCTCACTGTTGTCGTTCTTCAATCAATTGCACCTCCATGTTATATGCTGTGCAATTCATTCCCTTTACCGGACTCTGAATCCAAAGTTTCCAAATGTCTGAGTATTTCACGTTTCCAGACATTCAAAATTCTATATAACGTTCCCTATGAACGGTTATGCCTAAGCTTTCTGTAATATGGGAAAACTCAAAATACTTTCCCATGCAATATTTTCCGGGCATAAGAAAGAATCCTGCTCTGCAGGATTCTCCGCCTACGGCGGATTGCTTTCGCAATATTCCAGCAATATAATTCCGCTCCGCCGCAGTGCAATCCTGCCCGGAGGGCTGCTCTTTCCTATCCTTCATACGCTCAGCATTATTACGGTTCAGTGTTAATCTGCCCTTTTCAAACAATTTCCGGTCCTGCCGGAGTCTTACTCAAAACTATCCCGATAAACAGAATAAATTGCATAATCTGCCGGTACATCGTTTTCCATGTACCATTCATTTCTGCGTTTCCATATCGAATCAATATTCAAAATCCACATCTTCCATCATCTGCTCAAAGACCTTGAAAACAGCCTCAAGTTCTCTGTCATCTTCTACCATCTCATAGCAGGCTTCCTTGCTGGTATCTTCCGATACGTCCTTCATGATGTATACAGTTGCTTCGTCTTCCAGAGAATCCGAAACCATAATGTAGGAAATTCCGCCGATTCTCGTCTGTTCTTCCACATAAAATTCTTCAACTGTGCCATCATCCAACTGAAATTTAATTTTCTCCATGCTGTTCTTCCTTATTCATCGCAAGGGAATCCAAATATCCCTGCAAAATAAAAACGGCTGCCAGTTTGTCCATATACTGCTTCCGGTTCTCCCGGCGCACACCGGCCTCCATCAATGTCCGATCGGCTTCCACGGTTGTCAGCCGTTCATCCCACATTACCACAGGCAGACCGGTTCTTCTCTCAAGCATATCCCGGAATTCCAACGCTTTCTCAGCTCTCTCTCCTATGGTATTGTTCATGTTTTTCGGATATCCTACAACGATTTGTTCCGCCTGATAGTCTCTGACAAGCTCTTCAATGCGTGCCAGGGTCTGCCGAAGTTTGTTCTCCTGTTTTCTCCAGATGGTCTCCAGTCCCTGTGCAGTCAGTCCAAGCGGATCACTGACCGCAACTCCAACAGTCCTGGAACCATAATCCAATCCCAGAATACGCATATCAGCGCTCCCAGGATTTATTCTCGATATACTCGTTCAGAAGTTCTTCTACCAGTTCATCTCTCTCGACCTTCATGATCATGCTTCTTGCACCTTTGTGACTGGTAATGTAAGTAGGGTCTCCTGACATAATATATCCCACAATCTGATTCACCGGATTGTAGCCTTTTTCCTCCATAGCGGTATAGACCAGTTCCAGAACTTCCTTGACTTCCAGTTCCTGATCCGGTTTTGTCCTGAAATATTGGGTATTTCCCAGATTAGACTCTGTCATTTCTCTCACGTCCTTACTATTATTTCTAATTTATTTTAATATAATTCCATGTAAAATACAATCAAAACTTACAATTATTGTCTGTCCCGGAATTTTCATGCAGAAATGCCTGAAAATCCCCCGGGGATTCTTCCGATAAACGGTCACCGGATTCCCAGAAGCAGATGATCCTCCAGAAAGCTTTCCGCACGCACCGGAACAATATCGTTGACACCGATTCCATCCTGTTTTTCCACTGCAGCTTTTACATATTCGCAGCTGTGTCCCACATAATAACTCCGTCCGTTAATTTCAATTTCCTCTTCCAGAAGAATCTCCAGTGTTTTGCCCAGCATGGAGGCTTCATATTCCCGGGAATGACGCTCATGCAGTTCCAGCATTTTATCGCTTCTCTGTGCTTTTACAGCCTCAGTCAGCTGGCCGTCCATTGCGGCAGCTTTCGTCCCCTGTCGTCTGGAATATTTGAAAATATGTGTTTCATAAAAATGAATCTGATCTACAAATTCATAAGAATGCTGAAACTCTTCTTCTGATTCCATGGGAAATCCCACGATCACATCCGTGGTCAGTGCCGGATTTCTGTAGTATTTCCGAAGAAGCGCACATCGCTTCGCATACTCTGCGGAATCATAACGGCGGTTCATGCGTTTCAGCGTCTCATCACAGCCGCTCTGTAAAGACAGATGAAAATGAGGGCATACCTTCGGCATTGCTGAAATTTCCCGGGCAAACTCTTCTGTTACAATTCCCGGTTCCAGAGACCCGAGACGGATTCTCTGAATTCCTTCCACCTGATGAACGGTACGGATCAGCTCCAGAAGATTGATTTTTCCGTCCTCAAAATCCACACCGTAGGAGCTCAGATGGATTCCGGTGAGAACCACTTCCCTGTATCCCCGTTCTGCCAGTGCATGTACTTCCTTCAGAATACTCTCCGGCCGCCGGCTGCGGACACGGCCTCTTGCATAAGGAATAATACAGTAAGTACAGAACTGATTGCATCCGTCCTGCACCTTAATATAAGCACGTACATGTTCCGCCGTATATCCGATGGAAAGTTCCTCGTATTCTTTTGTCTGATTGATTTTGATCACATGGGCGGTCTTCTGATGTTCTGCCTCGTATTCCTCAATGGCTTCCACAATATTCTTTTTTTGATTATTTCCCAGAATCAGGTCTACGGCATCATCTGCATTCAACTTTCCTGTATCAGTCTGCGCATAACATCCCGTGGCAACCACGATCGCATCCGGATTCATTTTTTTTGCTTTGTGAAGCATCTGACGTGATTTTCTGTCAGCAATATTGGTAACCGTACAGGTATTGATCACATAAATATCCGCTCCTGGCTCAAATGGTACGATCTCATACCCTGCCTGTTCCAGAAGCTGCTGCATGGCCTCCACTTCATAAGCATTGACCTTGCATCCCAAATTGTGAAGTGCAACTTTTTTTTTCATGTTGTTCTCCTCGTTTTATATTTACACAAATTTTACGCTTTTCACCTTGACTTTTGGTGAGGGGATGAGTAAGATATAGCTGTAAATACTATACTAACTAATAGGGAGGTTCTAATCATGAAAACAGCTAAAATCTCACTGAACTCCATTGATAAAGTAAAGGCATTCGTAAATGAAATCAGCAAATTCGACTGTGATTTTGATCTGGTATCCGGAAGATATGTGATTGATGCAAAATCTATCATGGGAATTTTCAGCCTGGATTTATCCAAACCCATCGACCTGAATGTTCATGCCGACGGAGCTGCTCTGGAAGAGGTTATGAAAGTTATCAGCCAGTATGTTATCGACTGATTCCTGTGTGACACAGAGGAACTGATTACAGTTCCTCTTTTTTTCTGTCTTTATTCCACCTCAATAATTTCCGTTGTTCTCAGTGCCTCTTCCATCAGTTCATCAATCTTCTCTTCCAGTTTCTGCTCAGACTTGCGAATCACATGCAGATTCGGTTTGGTAACCGGATGTTTCGCTACAAAAATCGTACAACAGTCTTCATATGGAAGAATCGATGTATCAAATGTATCGATTTTTCTGGATATTTCAACAATTTCCTGTTTATCAAACCCGATCACCGGACGATAAACCGGAAGCGTACATACTTCATTTGTCGCAGCAAGGCTCTGAAGTGTCTGACTTGCCACCTGACCGATACTTTCTCCTGTGATCAGACCAAGGCACTTGTCTTTCTGGGCAAAATGCTCTGCAATCCGCATCATATAACGGCGCATAATAATTGTCAGTTCGTCATGCGGGCACTGATCATAAATATAAAGCTGAATATCTGTAAAATTCACGATATGCAGGCGGATTGGTCCGCTGTATCTTGCTACCAGTCTGGCCAGATCTACGACTTTCTGTTTTGCACGCTCACTGGTATATGGCGGAGCATGGAAATAGACAGCTTCAATCTTGACGCCTCGTTTGGCAATCATGTAACCGGCTACCGGACTGTCAATTCCACCGGAAAGCAGAAGCATGGCTTTGCCGTTGGTACCGATCGGCATGCCGCCCGGACCCTGAATAGAATCCGAATATACGTAGATTTTGTCGCGGATTTCTACTGACACGGTAAGCTGCGGTTCATGAACATCCACAGACGCATTCGGAAATTCATCCAGAATCCTTCCGCCGATTTCCGCACTGACTTCCATGGAGGTCATTGGATAGGATTTCTTTGCTCTTCTCGTATACATCTTAAAAGAACCGGCATATTCCGGATAACGCGCATGCATATAGCTTACCACATCTTTTGCCATCTGTTCAAAGCCCTGATCCTCATAAATCACAACCGGACAGATTTCCACAATACCAAAAACCTTCTGAAGTGCTTCCACTGCCTCATCAAAATCATATTCCTCGGGACAGAATACATAGACTCTGCCCTGTTCTTTAGTTACTCTGAACTCTCCTTCCACTTTGGAAAGAGCGATCCGCATCTGTTTTACAAGCGCATCTTCAAACAGGTAACGGTTTTTTCCTTTTATGGCAATTTCCGCATATTTTATCAAAAATGCATGAAAAATCATAATTTTCTCCTTTTCACTGTGTATGAAACACATTTTCTGTAGCTAGTTTTTATATCACAGGAAAATCCAAAGCACTTTCCCATGATATGAAAAACAATCTGTGCACTGTTTTCAGTGACGGGCATATCTGCGGAGCATCGGCAGAACTTCTTTCAGCACTCCCAGACAGTAGTCCACTTCTTCCAGCGTATTTTCCTCAGAAAAACTGAAACGCACAGTGCTCTCTTTCTGTTCCTTCGGAAGGCCCATAGCCGTCAGCGTACCGCTGGCTTTTCGTTTGTGGCTGGAACATGCACTTCCGGCAGACACATAAACCTCCCTGTCCTCCAGTGTATGAAGCAGAACTTCACTGCGGATTCCTGTAAAACTTGCACTCAGGATCTGCGGTGCACCTTCACGAACTGCCATACCATTGATCCGAACATCGTCCATAGATAAAAGTCCCTCTGCCAGATGTTCTTTCAATTGATATAAATGTTCAATATTTTCATCAAAATGTGCATAGATTTCTTTTGCAGCAACACCAAGACCTGCAATTCCCGGAACATTATCGGTTCCGGAACGCATTCCGTTCTGCTGGCCGCCTCCAAGGATCTGCGGCTGTACTTTGGCTTTTTCACTGATATATAGGAAGCCGACGCCTTTTGGTCCGTGAATTTTGTGCGCACTGACCGACATCAGATCAATCCCGAGTTTTCTGGGATAAATACGGTATTTGCCAAAAGCCTGGATGGCATCCACATGAAAAAGAGCTTTCGGGCTTTTTTCGTGAACCAGTTTCCCAATCTGTTCGATGGGCATTACGGAACCCACTTCGTTATTCACATACATCGTGGAAACAAGGATGGTATCCGGGCGCAAGGCTTCCTGAAGTGCATCCAGTTTCACCACTCCGCGTTCATCCACCGGAAGATACGTCACTTCAAATCCCTGCTCTTCCAGATAAGCTGCCGGCTGTCCGACAGCCGCATGTTCCACCGTTGTGGTAATGATATGATTCCCGCTGCGCCTGTTCGCCATTGCACCGCCGATCAGTGCCAGATTATTCGACTCTGTCCCGCCTGAAGTAAACAGGATCTCTTTTTCCGGAACCTTCATTAATCCGGCAAGAATTCTGGCAGATTCTTTTACATAGTTTTCCGCTTCTACGCCTTTTTTGTGCATGGCGGAAGGATTGCCAAAATCCTCTGTCATGGTTTTCACCACAATATCTTTTACAGCCTCATAACATCTGGTTGTGGCTGAATTATCAAAATATGCTTCCATAAATCATACTTCCTTTTCTGTTTTCCTTCTGACGGAATCTTATCCTTCTTTTTCTTCCAGATGAAACATCAGTACAGACAGGATTGCCAGCCCGGCAGTCTCTGTGCGCAAAATCCGATGGCCCAGAGTAATCGGCGAAGCACCTGCACAGACTGCAGCTTCCACTTCCGCTTCCTCAAAACCGCCTTCTGGTCCGATAAATACTCCAATGGACTGTCCTGGTGCAATTTTATCCAGAAGCGCTCTGGTTTCTTTCATCCCCTTTGCCAGTTCATAAGGGATCAGAAGTACATCCAGTCCTTCGGCATATTTCAATGCTTCTTTGAATGTCATGACGTCATGTACCTGCGGCACCAGCATTCTTTTGGACTGTTTCGCCGCACTTTCGGAAATCTGCTGCCAGCGGGCAACCTTTTTTTCGGATTTTCGAGCATCCAGCCGGACCACACAGCGTCTGGTCTCAACAGGAATAATTTCATGAACACCAAGCTCCACTGCTTTCTGAATGATCAGTTCCATCTTGTCTGATTTCGGAAGACCCTGAAACAGACAGATTTTATTCGGAAGTTCAAAATCCGGTTCCTGTGCATATAAAATATGCAGCAGCACTTCCTCTTCTTCCAGAGCCTCTATGGTACAGTGATATTCTTTATGAGCACCGTCACTAATCCACAGTTCTTCTCCGGTTTTCATCCGGAGCACATTCCGTATATGATTGACATCCGTTCCCGTGATGTGAATCTGATGACCTTCTTCGTCAATCTGATGGGATTCCACAAAAAAACGCTGCATGTCTCAGTCCTTTCTGGCTGTCACAGAAACCCATTCTCCCTGTCTGGTCACTTCTACAAGAGTCAGACCGGCTTTTTTTACTGCGTCAGTCACAACCTCTTCTTTGACATCCAGGATTCCTGAGGTAATGTAATATGCGCCTTTTTTCATCTGGTGAACAATGACCGGTGTCAGAGGGACCAGTACATCTGCCAGGATATTCGCTGCTACAATATCATATTTCTCATATCCGACTTTATCCTGTACTTCCTTATCATCAATGATATTTCCGATCATCATATCAAATGCTTCATCCGGGATCTGGTTGGATTCTTTATTCTCGGAAACAGCAGAAATGGCACAGGGATCCAGATCTGTTCCAACTACATGAGCTGCACCAAGCTTCAGTGCCACAATTCCAAGAATTCCGCTTCCGGTTCCCACATCCAGAAGTTCTGTATCTTTTGTCACATATTTCTTCAGCTGACGGATTACCAGCTGGGTCGTCTCATGCATACCGGTTCCAAACGCAGTACCCGGATCAATGTGAAGGATCATTTTGTCTTTATCTTCTTCCTTCACTTCTTCCCATGACGGAACGATCAGAATATCATCCACATAAAACTGATGGAAGTATTCTTTCCAGTTATTGATCCAGTCTTTGTCTTCCGTCTGAGATTCTTCTATGGTGGCTTCTCCGATATCCATATAGCTTTTCAGTTCATCCAGGGCTGCACGTACATCAGAAAGAATGGCATCCTTATCTGCATCTTCCTCCAGATAAAAATTCAAATATGCAACACCGTCATCTTCCGGTCCTTCCGGCATGATATCTACAAACATCTGCGCTTTATCCTCTTCTGTCAGCGGCTGCTTGTCCTGAATTTCCACACCTTCCACACCAACCTCAGCAAGTGTGCAGATTACCATATCTTCGGCTTCTGTTTTCGTTTTTATTGTAAAGCGATTCCACTTCATACCTATTCTCCTCTATTCTAACACCTTATTCCAGCACGCTATTCTCTATATCATACACGAATCAGCAAAAAAAGAAAAGAGGAATCCTCCTCTTTTCCATAATTTTTATATCTGTTTTTGAATCTATTCTTCAAAAGTTTCTTTTAATTTGTCCATGAAACTCTTTTTCTTCTTTTCGCCCTTATCACCGGAAGTGTTCTGGCTGCCTGAAGATGATGTATTGCCGCAGGCCTCATCAAATTTCCGCAGGGCTTCCTTTGCTTCATTATTCAGATTTGTCGGTACCTGAACGACCAGAGTCACATAGTGATCGCCCCTCACGTTCTTATTGCGAAGAGACGGAACACCTTTGTTCTTCAGACGGATACGGGTATCTGTCTGTGTACCCGGTTTTACTTCATATTCCACATCGCCGTCAACCGTGCTGATCCGTACCTTACCGCCAAGTGCAGCCTGTGCATAGGTAATTGGAGCAGTGGAGAAAATATTCGTATCCTGTCTCTGGAAAATCGGATGGCGTGCTACATTTACTTCTACCAGCAAATCGCCTCTCGGGCCACCGTTCGTTCCAGGTTCGCCTTTTTCACGAATACGGATACTCTGTCCGTTATCAATACCTGCCGGTACAGATACCTGAATCTTCTTTCTGGAAGAAGTATATCCGGTACCACGGCAGACAGTACATTTCTCTTTGATCACCTTACCGGATCCCTGACAGTCCGGACAGGTCTGTACGTTGCGGACCATACCAAACATGGACTGCTGTGTATATACAATCTGGCCTTCCCCATTACATCTCGGACAGGTAATGGGCTGTGTACCCGGCTTTGCACCGGTTCCATGACAGGTGGAACATTCATCCTTCAGCATGATCTCCAGTTCTTTGTCGCATCCAAATACTGCTTCCTCAAACGTAATATTTACACGCGCACGAAGATTGGCACCTTTCATAGGACCGTTGTTTGCACGTCTCCTGCTTCCGCCGCCAAATAAATCGCCAAAAATATCTCCAAAGATGTCGCCCATATCAGCGCCATTGAAATCAAAACCGCCAAAGCCGCCGCCAGCACCGCCACCGCCGTTTTCAAAAGCGGCATGACCAAACTGGTCATACTGTTTTCTCTTATCCGGATCACTTAAGATGGTATATGCTTCTGTTGCTTCTTTGAATTTTGCTTCTGCATCTTTATCACCCGGATTTACATCCGGGTGATATTTTTTGGCTAATTTACGATATGCTTTTTTTAACTCTGCGTCATCGGCGGTTTT
>CAMBAL010000016.1 GCA_945864225.1 uncultured Blautia sp.
ACAGCTTAGTAAAGTGCGCCCATTTATGGCTGTCCTCTACTTTCTTTCACACTAATCTCCTCTTTTCTGCCTCATACAACATACAATTCTCTCTTATTCATCCCCGCCGGAAATATTCCCCGTTTCACACCGGCAATGCCACTTTTTCCACGTGATAACTTCCGTTATCAACGGTCACGACTGCCATCGTCGGTTCCTTCCCAAAACGATTATTTCCACAGCTTCCCGGGTTCAGCCACAAACGGCCATCGATCATTTTTTCATAATACTGATGGGTATGTCCAAACACCACAATCTGAACATTTCCAAGGTTCCAAGCCACATCTTTTTTATTATGTACCATGAAAAATTCCACACCTTCAATGGAAAAATGCAGTTTTTCTGCAAGAGTATCCGTCCATCCTCTGTCATTATTTCCACGGACTGCATAGATAGATGCAAGGGGTCTTATCCTGTCCAGAATTTCCAGTTTTCCCATATCCCCTGCATGCAAAATACAGTCACAGGTTTCCAGAATCTCCATCACTTCCTGCCTCAATACTCCATGCGTATCTGAAATAATTCCTATTTTTTTCACTGCGATACTCCTCTCGTTCCCATCAGATTCTGTCTCTTCTGTACACCCTTTGTCTTTATTGTTTCTGCCATATACTTCTCCATTTCTTCAACATCTCCTTATCCAAACAGTAAAAGCGGATGTCCCGGCAGGTTCATCCGCTGCTTCATTATATATCAAGATAGAAATTCGGAGCAATAATATGCTGCTCTCTGCAGGAACATCCATCCTGACATCCGTCACAGCACTCACTGCTGGAACAACACATATAAGTATCTCCATCTCCAATCTGAAATAAACCGGTATACTGCATGGATGTTCTGTAAGATCTAGCTCTTTTCTTACTGTTGGCATGATAAACACCATTGGAGATCAACAGATTTTCCGGCATATACGGACTGAAGTTAAAATAATGAGATTCTGTGCCGTGATGGGGTACTTTGATACACCAGTAATGCTCAAACAAAGGTATTTTCCCATCATAATTATCTGCAATCATACGCATATGCGCTGGCTGTACATCTCCGGTAAACAGGAGATTCCATTCCCCGTCTTCTGCATTCTGAAATACAATACTGACCTTATTCTTGAACTGTCTCAGTTCCATTTCCTGCGTTTCCATACCGGAAAGAAACTGTATGAATTCCGGCGTATTTCTCAGTATACGAAACTCCTTTTCCACTTCCCTGAAAGAAATTTTTTCTGTTTTTCGCATACATTTTTCCGCATCATTTATCATCTCCCAGATAATCCGGCGAAGTTTTTCCGCAATCCCTACGATTTTCTCCCAGACATCTCTGTCGCAGTCTTCTATCCTTTTCAGGAACTTCTCTGTTTCCTCTGCGATCACTCCCGTATCCGGCCAGAGTGCCTGATATCTGCCCTCAAATACCGTTCCCCGGGACAACAGTTCCAGATTCTGGGGATATTTGCCAAGCACACCCGCAAGAGCAAAAAGACTCACCTGATGACTTGGAAGGCAGGAATCTTTTGCCAGATCCGCCAGAAGCATCAGTGCCAGAGTCCTGCTCATTTCCGGCCGGGAAAACACATCCGGAAGATAAATCCTGACAAATTCAAAAGAATTTTTCCGTTTTTTCATCATATACAGAAGTCCTGACAAATGATCCAGATGGAAATGGGTCAGGAGAAGATTTTTATGGGAAATCGTCGACAAATCTGACATTACCGCATCGAAAACCTCGCTGCGGCGCAGTCCTCCAATCCGGTTATTGCTCGTCCCAAAATCCACCAGCAGATTTTTTCTTCTGTCTCTGAGACAAAAACAATCTCCAAATCCCATATTATACATCCGTATTTTCATCGTTCGTCCTCTATTCTTCCACGCCGTTTTTTCATCGTTTCGTCCCCTGTTCTTCCACGCCGTTTTTCCGGCAGATATCCTTCAGACAGCAGCGGTCACAATGGGGTCTGGTACGTGCGGTACATATCTCTCTGCCATGGAACACCAGTCTGTGACAAAAATCACTGCCTTCCTCAGGAGGGATGATCTTCCAGAGCGCCATCTCAACTTTTTTCGGTTCTTTTATATTGTCCACAAGACCGATACGGTTGGTCAGACGGATACAATGCGTGTCTGTAACGATTGCAGGTTTCCCAAACACATCTCCCATAATCAGATTCGCACTCTTTCTTCCTACTCCCGGAAGCTTCAGAAGTGCCTGAAAATCATCCGGTACTTTACCTCCATAATCCTCCATAAGCATCTTCATGCATGCGCTGATATCCCGCGCCTTACTTCTTCCAAGACCGCATGGCCGTACAATTGCTTCAATCTCATCCACCGGTGCCTCAGCAAGAGATTTTATGTCAGGATATTTCGCATACAGATCTTCTACCACTACATTTACTCTCGCATCCGTACACTGAGCAGCCAGCCGGACGCTGACCAGCAGCTTCCATGCCTGGTCATAATCCAGTGTGCATCCCGCGTCCGGATAATCCTCTTTTAACCTCCGGATCACCTCCAGAGCAAGTTCTTCTTTTGTCATCTCTTCTCCTATTCGCAGGGATATTTCATACCCCACTGGCCACGGATCTTATCCATCAGTTTCATTACTTTCAAAGTTTCAGAATGAGGCATTTCATCACATTCCACCCTGCCGGATTCGATTGCTTTCTGACATGCGGTCACTTCATATTCATAGCCGTTGATCTGCTCCGGGACCTGATAACGGGCTGTCATTTTTCTGTCCAGGTCAAAGACACGGATCTCTTCACAGTTATTAATATTCTGAATTTCAATATATCCTTTACTTCCGTTGATCACACCCTCCCGGTCTGTCTGGGCAAGCATATTGCTGTGAAGAACAGCCATTTTTCCATCTTCAAAAGTAAGTGTGATACTGTTCATCCAGTCTATGCCTTTTGGAGACATCACAGCAGCAGAAGTGACATCTCTGATCTCACTGTGAAATACCATCATGGCAAAATTGATCGGATAAACCCCAAGATCCAGCAGGGCTCCGCCTGCCAGTTCCGGATTCTGCATACGCTCCACATGATCCAGTACATAGCCCAGATTTGCCGTAAGAGAGGTCACTTCTCCGATCACTCCGCTCTCCACCAGTTCATCGATCATTCTCCGGCTCGGCATATAGCGGGTCCAGATTGCTTCTGTCAGAAGCAGCCCCTTTTCTTCCGAAAGACGAATCAGTTCTTCCGCCTGAGCTGCATTTACGGTAAACGCCTTTTCTACAAGAACATGTTTGCCATGTTCCAGACACATTTTTGCATACTGATAGTGATGAGAATGCGGAGATGCCACATAGACCAGCTCAACTTCCGGGTCTTCCAGCATCTCTTCATAGGATCCATATGCCTTCTCAAATCCCCATTCGTCTGCAAAAGCTTTGGCTTTTTCATATGTTCTGGATGCAACCGCATAACGTTCCACGCTGTCTAATCCGGACACGGCCTCTGCCATTTTCCGTGCAATACCGCCCGGTGCCAAAATCGAAAATTTCATCGTTTTATTCTCCTTATTCCATTTTTCTTATTTATAAATACGGATGTCTGCATATGCAGATTATTCGCTTACTGTAATGTAAATCATAGCAGAATGGCGCCGGAATTTCAACTGCATACCCAAAAACAGTCTGTATACCCCTATTCCGCCTTAAAACTGTTTTACTGCGATTCATAGACAATCTGTATCCGTTTTTCCAGTTCTTCCCCGCCCTGGCTGTACCATTCCTCTACAAATGTGTCAAAATAACTCATGGGCTGTTTTCCAAGTATCATCTGAAGAAACGTATTTTTTTCCAGTGTTTTCAGGCCCTGTGGAATCTCATTATCAGTTTCTGCCAGATATTCCCGCTTTGGCGTCTGATAGTTGCTGTCTACCAGAAGTCCGACTGCTGACAGCCTTGATTTATAAGCAGCCCAGTCCTGCTTGCTGATTTCTTTCCCTGCGATATAGTTCCTGCACGCTTTATAATACGACTGTTCAATTGCGCTCAGACTGCTGGCGGTAATCTCTCCTGCAAGCGTCTTTCGGATATTTCTTGTTACAGTATAAGTAGCTTCATTGTAGTCCACATTAATTACCAGCGGTCTTGCCGTCGGATCCACATTCAGTGCAAAATATCCATTTACCTCATCCGCATCCTTTGCCTCATACCTGGTATAATCAAACAAAACGCTGATAATCTTCATCACGATTTCCGGATGCTCATATCCTTTGCGAACAACCACATATTTGTTATCACGGAAGGATGCATAAGTATGTACCGTTTTGCTGCTTTTGAAATAATAGGGTTCCCATTCCGCATCCGGATCATTTTCAATCTGATCCATCAGAGGGTTATTCGGAGCCCACCACAGTCCAAAAAAGGCGCCGCACCTTCCATCCACAACCAGATCCCGAATATTATTCTGTGTGCGCAGTGCAAAATTCTGATCCAGAATTCCATCTTCATAAAGCTTTCGAAGCTGCGCAAGACCCTGTCTGGTTTCCTCTGTCAGTGATCCGTAAATAATTCTCCCGTCTTTTTCTATCCATTTCTGCGGCTCTGCACCAAACAATTCAAAAATCGGTTCCACCGAATAATTGCTGCTGGTCGTTCCGATCAGCGACGTGTCGCATACCAGTCCTATGGGTTCTTCTCCTTCTCCTGCACCCATACGATTCCGGATAAATGCTTCTATAATCTCAAATGCATCTTCCAGAGTTTCCGGAGCTTCCAGACCAAGTGCATCCATCCAGTCTTTACGAAGCCATAAAAGTCTCGGTCCATGGTCAATGACTGTTTCCGGTATCGCCATAAGCTGTCCGTCAAACGTACATGCCTCAAGGAGCTGCCCGCCATAACTGTCATACATTTCCTTGATCCGGTCTGTCGCACAATTTTCATAAACATCTGTCAGATCTTCTACCAGGTCATTTTCCACCAGCTCTTTCAGCATCTGACGTTCGGACAGCACCAGAATATCCGGAAGGGTCTGATCCTTTACCATCACATTGATAAACTCATTGTACTTATCTTCTGTCTCCATATAAATATTCTTATTCTGAATATTCAGCATGTTTTTCAGGTATCTGGTATAGGCATTATCCTCATAGGTATCCCCGTCCGGCAGATTGGAACGATTTGTCCCGCTCATCTGTCCCAGAGTATAGGTCACAGGCTCCGGATACTTCCCGTAAGGCGTGGTTTTCGCCTCTTCCCAGCTCCCGGAATTTGCTCCACTGTCTGCTTCCTGTAACGCCCCCGGACCGCCGGAAGTTCGAAACAGTCCGCAGCCGGCCATCATGAATACAATAGCCACACACAGCCACAAAAATACCCTTTTTTTAATAACTCTTTTCTTTCTGCACATCACAATGTCCTTCCCTTGGTGTCCTGATTTCTACGCGGGTTCCTTTTCCCGGCTCACTGAAGATCCGGATGGCATATTCTTCTCCATAAAGCAGACAGATACGGTCATTTACATTCTTTAATCCATATCCTTTTGCCTGATAAGTCACAAGAGATTCCGCCTTTTCCTGCTCCATACCTTCTCCATTATCTTCCACGATAATGAGAACATCCTCTTTCTCTTCGAGGAAAGAAAGACAAAGCATTTTTTCTCCCTCTTCTTTCAGATCCAGTCCGTGTTCCAGTGCATTTTCCACCACCGGCTGAAGAATGAGTTTGGGCACTTTTTCTATCTTGATACCTTCATCTATTTTCCATTCCACCTGAAAATCATTGTCATGCATCACAAGCTGAATTTCCAGATAAGCTTCAATATTTTTGATACAGTTTTCCACAGTGACCATATCTTCACCGCGGCTCAAAGCAGTCCGGTAAAACGTGGAAAGCGCCAGCGTTACCCTGCTGATCTCCTTCTGATTGCTGCGGATTGCCATCCAGTTAATGATAGAAAGCGAATTGTATAAAAAGTGAGGATTGATCTGTGCCTGCAGTGCTTTCAGCTCAAATTCCTTAAGCGCAATCTTATTTTTATATACTTCCTTGATCAGGCGGTTGATTTCTTCCATCATGCTGCGGAAACTGCCAATCAGTACTCCGATCTCATCCTCTGAATCACTGGTTACCGTAACCTCCCGGCTGCCATTTTTTACCCGGTTCATATTTTCCGTAAGCAGTTCAATTCCTCTGGTAAGCATCTTCGACAGAACCGGCCCAAGAACAAGGATAATGACAAGACAAAGAACGATCAGGGGAATTTCCCCCATCAATACCTCAGATACCGATTTCGTAATATCCACATGCGGACGGTAAAGATAATAAACCCAGCTATTCTCCTGACTTTTACTGTCTACACATGCACATTTCTCACAGATTTCCTCCAGGAGCATTTCGCCGTTTTCATAAAATTCTGCACTGACTTCTGATTCTTCTGAACAAAACAGGATGCGTCCGCTGCCGTCCAGAACCAGTCCGTCCGATCCGTTTCCCGTAATATTCCGGAACGGCTGAAACACCTTATCATAATTCAGAATCACACACAGCATTGCGCAGAATTCCTGATCCAGATAAATTCTTCTCACTGCAGCGATCTCTTTTTTTTCCCGATTTACCATCCACTGCACAGTCACCCGTTCTGTCAGTTCCCCATACCACCATGCCCCGGCTGCGTCACTCATGGGAATCAGTGTATAATCATGCTGCACCGGTAAATTATCCGCATACAGCTGAATCTGCAGAATTGCCTCATGATAGGACTTCGGCACCGACAAAAGAGGATCCGCCACCTGTGTATACAGCTCATAACACTCATAAGGATCCGTATTTTTATTCCGGATGATTTCCTCAATATCCGGAGAATATGTCAGATAATTGATCAGGCTGGTATATACCTGCACTTCGCTGTCAATCGTATTTCTTGTCTGCACCAGTATCGAATTCATACCATACACTTCGTTTTCCCGGACAAGTGTACTCATCCGCAGATAACTGTACATGGCAAGTACCGTCATAGGAACTAAGCTGACAACCACCAATATGATCGTCAGCTTATAACGGTATTTCATATTTTTAATTTTCAGCCAGATGTTCTTCATCCTCACCTGTTCCTTTCCGGTATGATTCCGGACTTGTTCCATAGTATTCCCGGAAACTCCTGCAGAAATAAGACACATTGGCAAAGCCGACTTTTTCACTGATCTGTGCTACTTTCATACCGGTTTTGCTCAAAAGCTCTTTGGCTTTTTCCATTCGAAATACACGGATAAAACGATTCAGATTCATTCCTGTTTCTTTCTTGAAAATAAAGCTGAGATAACCGGAAGAAAGATACACTTTTTCTGCCAGCATTTCCAGATTCAGATCCTCGTCATAATGCTGATAAATGTAATTTTTCACTGCAGACACTTCATCTCTGGAGTCTCTCAGTGACCGTTTTACAAACTCCTCATATTCCCGGATATTCTCCTCTGTTACAGTCAGTATTTCCAAAATATCCTGGCAGTTATAAAGTCGCTCCACCTCTTTTTCCAGACGTTTTTCTCCGGCAAACTGATTCTCCTGATACAATTCCTGAATCACATTGGAAAAAACAAATTTAATATACATGGCAGAATACTGGGTATTCTCCTGATATTTTCCTTTCAGACACTGGAAGTGTTTCCACAGTTGATCAATATCCTTACGAGTAATATCTTCGGAAATCATCTGCATCAGATGTGCATCCTGCACTTCCTTTCCTGCTGTCTTCCAGTCATCCTCTTCACAGGAAAAAACATGCTTCTCCGGATGATAAAATTTCTCTTCCATCTGCCGTTCCAACTGGTTGAGCACATCAGGAAGACATTCACATCCCTCAAATTTTCTGCTCACTGCCAGATGAAAACTCATCGTATAAGTTCTCTTTAATTGCTGATAAATATGATTTGCTATCAACTGATAATCACAGTACAGATCCTGAAAAAGGAGCAGAGACTGACGTGCATTCAGGTTGAGATAAAAAAAAACTCTCCGAAGCTCCTTCTGAATTTTCTCCGGGAACGTTTCTTCCGCTGAATCAAAAAATGACTGACCGGTTTCGATCAGAATCGCACAATGCCATCTGTTCCATTTCTCAATATCAATCATCTTTTCCGCACGTTTTAAGAGTTCTTTCTGCCCGGTATAGAGATAATTCTGCAGAAAATACTGCTGCAGGAAATTTTGTCCCTGAAGGTCCTGAGACTCCTTTTCTTTCATCTTCATAATCTCATTTTTTGCCTTACAGATTACCTTATGGAATGTATCCGGATCCACCGGCTTCAATACATAATCCTTTACTCCGTAACGAATCGCTTCCTGTGCAAAACTGAAGTCATTATATCCGCTGAAGATCACCACCTGAAGGTGATCGTTCGTTTCCCGGACTCTTCTGACAAGTTCCAGGCCATCCATATGAGGCATTTTGATATCTGTCAAAAGAAGATCTACATCCTGCGTATTCAGAATCTGAAGAGCCTGTTTGCCATTGGCAGCTTCACTGATCTCACTGATTCCGTCCTCCTGAGAGAGAAGATATTTCAGGCCTTCCCGCTCGATTTTTTCATCATCCACCACTAAAATCTTTATCATTCTATCTCCTGTTTCCCATCATTCATTCTCACAAAATATCCTCAGATAACTGTCTTCAGTTTACCATTTTTTTCACTCTTTGTGAAGATAATCTTCATATTATTTGGAAAATAAAGCAAGATACGGCTGCCGTTCACAAAGAACAGACAGCCGTATAATATGTATGCAGATCAGCCTTTTACCGCACCTGCAACAACACCTTCAATAATATATTTCTGACATACCAGATAGATGATAATAATCGGAATAATATCGATCATAATACTTGCCATCATCGGTCCCATCTGTACATGGCCAAAGCTTCCGCGGAAATACTGGATTGCCATCGGAATGGTACGATATTTCTTGATATCCAGTACCAGAGTCGGCAGAAGATAATCGTTCCATACCCACATCAGTTCCAGAATCGCTGTGGAAATAATAGTTGGTTTCAGAATCGGAATCAAAATCTGGAAATATACCTGAACCGGATTGCAGCCATCGATCAGCGCTGCTTCTTCGATTTCCAGCGGAATACCTTTTACAAAACCGGTAAACATGAAAACTGCAAGACCTGCACCAAATCCAAGGTAAATAATGCAGATATTGTATGGATTATTGAGTTTCAAGGTATCTGCTGTTTTTGCAAGTGTAAACATAACCATCTGGAAAGGAACTACCATACTAAACACACAGAGGTAATAAAAAGCCTTTGAAAGCGCGCCATTTACACGGACGATATACCATGCACACATAGAACAGCAAAGAAGGATCAGCACTACAGATGTTACGGAAATTATAAGGCTGTACCAGAATGATTTCAGGAAATCCATCTGGGTAACGCTGGCTACAAAGTTTGCAAATCCGTTCCATGTTTCACTGTCTGGCAGTGAAAATACGCCTGATGTCGTAATCGCAGCTTCTTTTTTCAGTGCATTGATCAGAATCAGAAAAATCGGATACATCCAGAAAATGGAAATAATGGATAATATAATGGTTGGAATAATGCTTTTTTTCTTATTATTTGCTTCCATTACTGCTGCACCTCCTTAGATGATGTTGCTTTGAGCTGAATCAGGGCAATTGCCACAACAAGAATGAAGAATACGACTGCTTTTGCCTGTCCGATACCCTTCCACTGTGCGCCGCTTCGTGCATAGAACGTATCATAAATATTCAGCGCAAGCAGCTGAGACTGTTTGCCCGGATCACCGCCGGTCAGAGAAAGGTTCTGGTCGAACATCTTGAATCCGTTAGTAAGCGTCAGGAATGTACAGATTGTAACAGACGGCATAATCATCGGAATTTTGATTTTAAACAAGATCTGACCGGAAGTTGCTCCATCGATCTGAGCGGCTTCGATCAGATCAGGAGATACATTATTCAGACCTGCCACATAAATAATCATCATATAACCGATCTGCTGCCACATAAGCAGAATCAGCATACCGATAAATCCGTTTCTCGCGGAAAGAGCCAGAAGCGGCTGTCCCCATTTGGAAAGCAGACCATTGATCAATGTCTGCCAGATATAACCCAGTACAATACCGCCGATCAGATTCGGCATAAAGAATACAGTACGAAATACGTTAGTCCCTTTGAATCCTTTGGTCAGAGCCAGTGCAATGGCAAATGCCAGAACATTGATCGTAAGACTGCTAAGGAACGCAAAGGCAACTGTCAGCCAGAAAGAGTGACTGAATGTGGAATCAAGCAGGATTTTCTGATAATTGGATAATCCGACAAATGTTACATCCTGCACCGTTGTAAACTTACAGAATGAAAGGTAAATTCCCCATATAAACGGCCAGAGGAAGCCGATAATAAATGCAGCCAGTGTCGGAAGGATAAATATTGGCCACCATTTTTTTATTGTTTTTCCTACCATAATAGTTTTCCTCTTCTTTCCTTTTCCAATAAAAGGGGAAGGCAGGATTTTCTGCCTCCCCTTTGTGATTCACCTTTGAAACTGAGGTATGACGAAATTAATTATTCAGACAGAGCTTTTTCTGTTGCCCAGTTGTCAACAAATGCACTTACAACAGCATCCCAGTCACCGGTTCCTGCTGCATATCCGGTAAGAGCAGTGCCAAGAGCGTTTTTCCACTCTTCAGACGGCATAGTTGTGAAATTCCATGATACAGGAATAAGTCCTGCTGCTGTATACTCAGCATCCTGTGTTACAAAAATGTTGCTGGAAGCCTGTGCGGTTTTGAAAGGAATTGTGAATCCCATGTCTTCTGCCATAGCTTTTGTTCCTGCTTCGGAAGTTACACACCAGTTTATGAAATCAAGTGTAGCCTGGATATCTTCTTCAGCTGCATTTTTGTTTACGCACCAGAAGTTTTCTGTACCGGTTGCAAGGCCTTCGTTTTCATCATCAACACCGAAGTAGATCGGAATCATAGCCAGTTCGTCATCTGCAAATGTCTTGGAAAGTTCACCGTATTCCCAGGAACCATTCTGATAGAAGACTGCTTCACTGTTTACGAACTCATTTCTGGAGTCGTCAGCTGTTTTTGCAGAAAGTTCTGCAGGATCACAGGTGGAATCTGTGATGTACAGATCAAACACATTCTTATAGTTATCAAGATAGGTGCCTTTGATTGCATCTGTATCTTCCACTCCGTCTGCTTTGTATTCATAGTAGATCGGAAGGTTTGCAAGATGGGTCTTAAATCTCCAGTCAGAGGATCCGTCCATACCTGCGGATGTAAATGCACCTTTGATTCCCAGTTCATCTTTTCTTGCCTGAATGTCATCTGCAACAGTTTTCAACTGGTCAAAGCTCTTGATGTCATCCAGAGAATATCCTGCTTTTTCAAGAAGAGTCTTATTTACAATCAGACCATAGGACTCGATTACATATGCGATTCCGTCAACTGCATCTCCGTCTTTTACAGTAAAAGAATCAGATGTAAGCTGAGAATAAATATCGGAATCTTTCAGATCATAGCAGTAATCTTTCCAGTTTTTCAAGCCTACCGGACCATTTACCTGGAAAAGAGTCGGAGCATCGCTCTTAGCCATTTCAGACTGAAGTGTTGTCTCATATTGACCGGAAGCTGCAGTAACTACGGTTACCTCTACGCCTGTTTCCTCAGTGTAAGCTTTTGACAGATTCTGCCATGCTTCATCCTGTTCCGGTTTGAAGTTCAGATAGTAAACTTTTCCTGCCGCATCGTCAGCCATTACCGGAATTGCCGGAACCATGGAAGCTGCCATTACTGCTGCTAATCCCATTGCTGTAAGTTTTCTCATTTTCATGTTCTACCTCTCCTTTACATTTGATAATAACTTGTTATCGTTCCTAATGATTTTATTTTAGTTTTCAGCAGACTTTTTCTCCATAGTAAAAAATCAAGAAACGTGTAAAAAATTCAAGAACATGAAATGTACTTTTTTATTTTATACAGAAAAATATCGGACATATTCTTATTTGATTTTCGCGAAAAAAGGTCATATTTTCCACAATAACAGGAAAATCATGACCTTTTAAGCAGTTACCCTTATATGTATGACAGAAGAAATCGTCAGTCTTCCAGGCCGGCAAAGAACAATTCGTAAAAATCATCTTCACCTTCCAGCATAGGGGAATTCTCTCCGCCGCCGTTGGTGCTCCTCTTCATTGCCGCATAAAATTCCTCTCCGGCATTGATCAGATCCATATCATAGACCGGATACCCAAGTTCCCGGCATTTTCTGCAAAATGCTGCAACCGGATGTGCATCCTCCCTGGTAGCAAGAAATTCACTTCTCAGATTTTTATCAGCCAGAGCTTTTTGTTTGATCTCATCCAGCATTTCCGCAATTTCCATATCAGATTCCTTTCTTATTCATCATCATTCATCAAAAATCGTGACGATTTCTCCGTCCAGAATACGGTTGGTATTCTTTACAGCACAGAAATTACCGCACATACTGCAGGTATCTTCTTTTTCCGGTTTTGCCTCCGCACGGTAGCGTCTTGCTTTCTCCGGATCCATACTGAGACGGAACATTTCTTCCCAGTCAAGACGTTTTCTGGCTTCACTCATCTGATAGTCCCAGTCTGCTGCACCTGGAATTCCCTTGGCAATATCTGCAGCATGAGCTGCAATCTTGGCTGCAATGATTCCTTCTTTTACATCAGCTGCGTTTGGCAGACGAAGATGTTCCGCAGGAGTCACATAGCACAGAAATGCTGCACCGGAAGCTGCCGCAATGGCTCCGCCGATGGCTGATGTAATATGATCATAGCCCGGTGCCACATCTGTTACAAGAGGCCCAAGTACATAGAACGGCGCACCATGACAGAGTGTCTTCTGGATTTCCATATTGGCTGCGATCTGGTTCATCGGCATATGTCCCGGTCCTTCGATCATCACCTGCACATCTTTTTCCCATGCGCGTTTTGTCAGTTCTCCAAGAGTAATCAGCTCCTCAATCTGGGCAGTATCTGTGGCATCTGCAAGACATCCCGGACGGCAGGCATCTCCAAGGCTCATTGTGATATCATACTCTCTGCAGATATCCAGAATCTCATCATAATGTTCATAGAACGGATTCTCTTTTCCGGTCATTTCCATCCACGCAAACATAATGGACCCGCCTCTGGAAACAATATTCATCAGTCTCTTGTTTTTCTTAAAGCGCTCTGCAGTAGCGCGGTTCATACCGCAGTGGATAGTCATAAAATCCACGCCGTCTTCCGCATGCATGCGCACAATGTCGATCCACTCTTCTGAGGTAATTTTACCCAGTGCTTTGTGGTAATACACAACTGCATCATAAATAGGAACGGTTCCGATCATCGCCGGACATTCTTCTGTCAGCTTGCGGCGAAAACTTCTGGTATCGCCGTAGGAGCTCAGATCCATAATCGCTTCTGCGCCCATTTCCACAGCGGAACGAACTTTTTCATATTCCATATCTACGTCTTTCCAGTCACGGGAAACACCCAGATTTACATTAATTTTTGTCGTCAGTTTTGCGCCTACGCCGCTGGGGCTCAGGCTTTTGTGATTCTTATTGCACGGGATAATGACTTCTCCTTTTGCAATCAGTTTTCTTAATTCTTCCGCATCCCAGTGCTCTTTCTCTGCTACAATTTTCATCTGTGGAGTAATGATTCCCTGTTTTGCGGCGCCCATCTGTGTTGTGTAATCTGACATTGTTTTGTCCTCCTTTTTTCTGACAGAAGGTGGTGCCCCCAATCTGCCTTTTACATTTCTGTATTCTTCATTTTTATATAAAAATCCGGTACTCACCAATCATTGCCTGCAGTCATGCTCTGATCACTGCCGGTTATCCGGAATTTTTATCATGATATTTCCTCTTCGTTGCAGTGCACTCCCGCCCGGAGTTTTTTTATATTACACGAAAATGCGGAGCGCTTTCCTGTAATATAAAAAAACTGCAGTATGCCAAATCACACACTGCAGTTAATGAAATCTTTATTAACTCCCTACGTTGGCATTATCCAAATCAGGTTACGGGTCAAAGCGATACAGCTTACTCTCAGCCTGTTTCCACAAGCTCCCCTTTTTTAATTATTTCTATTTTAACACTCCCCCTGCGGCAAGTCAATATTCCTTTCTAATCGCCGCATACGGCTGTACGCATCAGCATGATTTTTTCATATACCGTAAATCCAATACCAATCCAGATAATGAAAAAAGCAATAAAACAATTGCGGTTCATCTCTTCATGGAAATAAAAAATGCAGAATAACATACATCATCGTATATTATCCTGCAGCTTTTCTATTTTTCCTTATCCTGTATTTCCAGAAGTTCTCCGA
The DNA here is from genome assembly GCA_945864225.1 of uncultured Blautia sp. Taxonomy (GTDB): domain Bacteria; phylum Bacillota; class Clostridia; order Lachnospirales; family Lachnospiraceae; genus Blautia_A. The sequence goes on from CAMBAL010000016.1 coordinate 14,363, forward strand.
CTTCCACTCCAAGAACCTCTGCAAAAATATACAGTTCATAATCTGCCACGAAACGCATTCCGCTTTCAATTCTGCTGATGCTGTCCCGTTCCATTACAACTCCCTTCACCTGCAGTCTCGCTGCAAGTTCACTCTGGGATAGTCTGTTTTTTCTGCGAAATTTCCGGATCTGTTCTCCACTCACATTCTTCTTTCCCTGATAATCGTAAATCTTCATATTTCCTCCGGATTCTACACATTGTGCTAATGTTCAACAATTTTCTTGACATTAGCACAATTTTCCAGAGAAAATGTGTTAATACTCTGCATCGGTCCAAAAAAGTCCGTGGGGATATGTCAAATACTATTTATTTTCTTCCAACCGGAGCAACATAGATTGCAAATTCATCATCCATTTCACCGGAAGGTCCTCCCGGGAAACCAAGCAAATCATCCAGAAGATCCTGATTATACGCTCCCACTGCACAGGTTCCGCATCCAATTGCTTCACAGGCAAGATACAGATTCTCACAAACATGTCCTGCATCCATCAGCATATATCTGTGTGCTTTCATCCCATAACGCCACTCTGTCCGATAGGGAATCACACTCCAGACAAAGGTTACCGGAGCAGTTCCGGCAAATTTCTGACCTGCCAGTGCTTCCGTCAGTTCTTCCGTATAATCCGGTCTGTCCTCCCATAATTCCAGACTATGTCCGGATGGAAGATAGTGATAGATTCCGGCCGGAATCCCCTCTATCTGATGAATAAACAGATATGTTTCCATAGCATGCCTGGAGCCTGCTGACGGTACATTCCGTAATGTTACCTGCTTCATTTTTCCGGCAAAATGACGAATTCCCTGTGTCGCCCACAGAAGAAATGACAGTTCTTTCTGAGTCAGGTTCTCATCTTTATATGTACGGCAGCTTTCTCTCTCCTGTATCAGTTCAAACAGGTTTTTCTCCTGCACAATGTCCTCAAAATCCAACGGGAGTTCCAGCACACTGCTCCCCTTTCCCTCTTTCACAGGTGCCGGAAAAGGCAGTTTCTGCTCCTGGTCAGTAGGTTCCAGACCAGCGTCTGCAGGCGAATATCCTTTCATCATTTCTCTGTGTTTCAGGATTTCATATCTTGTTTTATCATTCATAAAAAATCTCCCTTCTGACGTGCCGGATGTTTTGATGCTTTTCACCATTGTGCAGTATGCATTTGGTCTGTCATCCGTTTTATGAATGCAGTATATCGGATTTGCATGCGAAATTCAACAAGGAGAGGCCACTGGGGACAAACAAAATTCCACTATTTCCCGTCCCCAACAGCACGGATAATCCGCACATCATACTTCTTCAGTATTTCACCAGTTTTGACCGTTTCCCCTGTCAGGGCATCTGTGTTTCCTGCCAGACAGGACGGAATCTCTATTTCCTCATCTCTGAAATTCATGACAAAGTAGAATTTACAATCATCTGCTTTTCTGCAGGTCACCTCAAGTTCCGTTTCTTCGCCAATCACAGGAGTTACTCCTGCATCTGCGGCAGCCATTCCAAGCACCCTGGCAACGCCCGCTTCTTCCATGTCTGTTCCGATGTAGTAAACCTGCCCATTGCCGAAATGATTTCTGGTCACTGCAGGTGTTCCTGCATAAAAATTACTTTCATATTTCGCCAGGCACTCTGCACCTTCCAGATGCATCAAATCACTCACGATTCTGGATTTCGCTTCACTTCCGTCATCAAACACTACTTTATTAAACTGTTCCGGAGCGAGGGCATCCACTTCTTCCACCCATACGCCGGCCAGATCTTTCAGCGGTCCGGGATAACCACCGAGATATACATTGTCCGATTCTCCAACAATTCCACTCATATAAGTTGTCACAAGCACCCCGCCGTTTTTCACATAATTCTCAAGTGCTTCCTTCATTCCTTCTTTGACCATATAAAGAACAGGTGCAACAATCATCTTATATTTACTGAAATCCGCATCAAACGGAATCATGCTGACACCGATGTTTTTGTTATAAAAATACTGATAATACTGATGAATCTGATCCACGTACATCAGATCTACATTCGGTCCGCTGGTGTATTCCAGAGCCCAGTAATTATCCCAGTCAAAAATAATTCCGACCTCTGTTTCATTGACAGATCCAAGTGTTGTATCACCAAGATGCTCCAGTTCCTCTCCCAGCTGCTTTACTTCACGGAAAACACGGGTATTTTCCGTTCCCGCATGCGCAATGACCGCACCATGGAATTTTTCGCATCCTCCCACACTGCGGCGAAGCTGGAAAAACTGAATCGTATCTGCACCATGTGCCATGGTCTGGTAACTCTGGGCACGCATCTGACCAGGTTTTTTCAGAGAATTGTACATCTGCCAGTTCTGCTGGCTCGGAGTCTGTTCCATCAGCATGAACGGTTCGTCCTTCAGTCCGCGCATCAGGTCATGGCTCATTGCGATAAAACTCCACGGAGTATCATAGCTCGGGTAATTATCCCAGGAAACGATGTCCATCTCTTTTGCCCATTTAAAATAGTCGAGACCTTTGTAGGTACCCATCAGATTGGTGGTGACCACGGTATCCGGAGCATAAGAATGGATGATATCACGCTCCATTTTATAGTTTTCCAGAATACTGTCGGAAATAAATCTTCGGTAGTCAATGGACAGTCCGGCAAATGCAGTATCTACTCTGGCAGCATACACAGACTTCTTCTCCATCCCGTCGCCCAGTACATTGGGAAGTACAATCTCATCCCAATCGTAAACAGTATGGCCCCAGAATTCCAGGTTCCATGCCTGATTCACAGCCTCAATGGTTTTGTATTTCTTTTTCAGCCATACACGGAAGGCTTTTTCACAATTTTCACAGTAACATTCGCCGCCATATTCGTTATTCACATGCCAGCAGGTCACATGCGGATTGGCTGCATAACGCTCAGCAAGCTTCTTCACCAGAGCGCCGGCATATTTCTGATATACAGGGGAATTGGGGCAGGCATTGTGGCGCTGACCGAATTTATGATGTCTTCCCTCGTAATCCGTTCTTGCCACTTCCGGATATTTTTTTACCATCCAGGCAGGAAGCGCAGCTGTGGATGTTGCAAGAACAATATCGTAATTTTCTCTGCTCAGCATATCCACGATTTCATCCAGTTCACTGAAATTATATTCTTCTTCCGATGGCTGAATCTTCGCCCAGGAAAATACATTGATGGTTGCTGAGTTGATTCTGGCATTTCTGAAAATTCTCATATCCTCATCCCAGACATCCTTCGTCCACTGGTTCGGATTGTAATCTCCACCGTATAAAATTCGTTTAAATTTTCCTTTCATGATAAGTTCCCCTTTCGTTTCTGGTACTGCATTCGTATACTTCTGTATTTTTTCGATATTTCATCGATATTCGAAATCATGATACTTTGAAATAAGCTGTTTTTAAATTTTGCAGCATGTTGTTCTCACAGATACCGTTTTTTATTCCCCATTATACAATGTCTGGACAATCGGATGTATAATATGTTAAACTAAATAATATAACATTTCGAAACAAGGTGAACTTATGCCCATTTATTTTCGCAGCACGCCCGTCCATGAGCCTTTTGCGTTTGATTCTATCGGAAATCAGTGGAAACAGGAACAGGTATCCCGCCCCAAAGGATATCCGCTCTACCATTTTCTGCAGACAGAACAGGGCTGCGGCAGAATTGAGATCAAAAATCAGACCTATATCCTGCATGAAGGGGAAGGCATTCTCATTGCCCCGTTTATCAGCCACTCCTACTCCGGCGAAACGGAGGAATGGATCACATCCTTTGCCACCATTACAGGCACTGCAGAGAGCACCATACCACAGCTTCTGAAAAACAGAGCGGTAATCTCCACAGACAGTGACCAGGGGCGTCAGATCAGTCTGATCATCAATGATGCTGTCAGGAAATATACAGCTCCCGGACTGAATGACCGTTCTCTGTCTATTGACTGCTACAGTCTCCTCATGCAGTTCGTGGATGGCTTTTATTCCAGTGATCCGAAAAACGACCCTTTGTATGAACAATATATTCTCCCATCAATAAAAGAAATCGAAACGAATTATCATTCCCGACTGACCGTGCAGGAACTCAGCCGGAAAGTTTATGTGACTCCCCAGTATCTGTCACGCCTTTTTGGACGTTTTCTGGGCTGTTCCGCCTATGAATATCTGACTTCTTTCCGCATCAGCAAGGCCAGAGAACTGCTGATCACGCACCCGCGGATGGAAATCCAGACCATTGCCCATCAGACAGGCTTTGAAGATGCCAGCCATTTCATTGCCATGTTCAAAAAAAAGACCGGCACAACCCCGAAAGAATTTCGGGTGCTGTACCGGCTTCGCGAATAAAAGTCAGTTTTTATGCGACAGCTTTTTTGCTATCCTTTTTTTCCAGCAGTTTTTTAACACCCTGTACAGCAACGATCACACCGAGGATCAGAAGCAGTACAGCAAAGATCAGCTGCAGGGTATTTCCAAGACTGAGACCGGTAGTCATGAATGCTTTGGAAAGTTTCACAATAGTCATGGACAATGCTGTAAAAGTAACTGCCATCATGAATGCCATTGGAATCCACAGCATGCATCCCTGACGTTTGGTCTTTTTCAGGAATACTGCACAGGCAACCAGTGCCAAGACAGATAACAGCTGGTTTGCGGAACCAAACAGCGGCCAGATTTCCGCATATCCCACTTTTGCCAGCAGATATGCCAGTACCAGAGTAATTACTGTTGCAAAATATTTATTGGTTACAACTTTCAGGAATGGGCTCATATTGTTTTCATCCACATCATCGTCAATGAAAAATTCCTGGAAAGACAGACGTCCCACACGTGCTACAGAGTCCAGAGAAGTCAGCGCAAACGCGGAAACTGCCAGGTTGATCAGGGTAAATACCAGATCATGAGGAAGTCCTGCAACTGACAGGAAATTTGCGATAGCTCCGGCAAAAATCTGTGGCTGTGTAGTCAGGCCCTGCGCTGCAGCTTCTCCCTTTCCGAAAGATGCAACAGCGATCAGAGCAATGATTGCCAGCATACTTTCCATCAACATGGCACCGAAAGATACCGGCAGCATACTCTTTTCATTTTTTACCTGTTTGGAAGCAGTACCGGAAGATACCAGTGAATGGAAACCGGAAACTGCACCGCAGGCGATGGTTACAAACAGGATCGGGAACAGATACTGTCCATCTACATTAAATCCATTGAAAGCTTCCAGATTGCAGGAAGGATTTGCAACAAATACACCGATCACAGCGCCAACGATCATAAAAATCAGCAGGTAACTGTTCAGGTAGTCACGCGGCTGAAGCAGGGCCCATACAGGAACAACGCAGGCAATCAGTATGTACGCAAAAATGATGATATGCCATGTTCCGCGCTCCAGATACACCGGAAATTTCAGTCCCAATGCAACTGCAACCACCAGCATAACAATTGCAATCGCTGTGTTGACCCATTTATTCAATTTTGCATATTTCAAAATCATTCCCAAAACCACTGCCTCAAGAATGAAAAGCATAGAAGTCGTTGCAACAGCACCGTTTGCGGTTATTTTGGAAACTACGCCGGCTTCATCTGCAGTGAATCCGTTGAAAGTTCCGGCAACAACGTCTGCAAATGCAGCGATTACCAGAATACAGAACAGCCAGCAGAACAGCAGGAACAGTTTCTTTCCCAGCTTACCAATATATTCTTCAATGATGTATCCAATGGTACGTCCTTTGTTTTTTACAGACGCATACATAGCAGCAAAATCCTGCACTGCTCCAAAAAATACACCACCGATCAGGATCCATAACATAACCGGAAGCCAGCCAAAAATAGCTGCCTGAATCGGTCCATTGATCGGACCTGCGCCGGCAATCGACGCAAACTGATGACCAAATACAACGTTGGTATCAGCAGGTACATAATCGACTCCGTCCTCCAATTCATAGGCAGGAGTCTTTGCCTTGGGATCAATTCCCCATTTGTTCTGAAGATAACGTCCATACAGAAGATATGCTCCTCCAAGAACTACGATGGCGATTACCATCATCAAAATTCCACTCATGATGTCTCTCCCTTTCTTTAAGTAAAAATATATATAAAAAAACGCCCTTACAGTCCCATCCCGGGATTGCAAAGGCGGAATTTTCCGTGGTACCACTCTGCTTGCTGCAGGCAGCTGCAGCCTCTCATTACCGTCATAAAGAACATCTCTGCACCATCTTATGTAACGGTTTCTCCTGTAACGTGGAGAATACGTCCTCATCTACTGGCATATCTGCGTTCAAAAGGAAGCTCCGGGGTGATGTCACCAAAAGGCCCTCTGCCGCTTCGCACCATACAGCGGTTCTCTGAAATCAGGTATCTTCTCGTGATGTGTCCCTTTCAATGCTTTAACTATTTAAAGGATGTATATGTTTTACACCCATTTCCCCAAAAACGCAAGATATTTTTTGTAGATATTTCATCATTTATCGTTCTGTTTTTTATGCAATATGTCATTTTACAGGCCGTCGATGTTATCGGACATCCTTCCAAATGGTAAAGCTATCATAATCTGCATACCCGTCACTTTTTTCCCCATTAGAAGAAGCATACATTCCTGCCGTACATCCGGTAAACCCACCGGCTATTTCTGTACTCATATGACGAATATCCACATTTTCGGCAACACAGTTCCAGTCCTTCAGGCAGCTTCCTTTTTCCCTGTTCTGCGCCTTTTCCCAGTAAAAGGATGCCTGCAGTCCATTCACCTTTATACAAAGGAAAATCCTGTTGCCAGTATCCCCCTCAGAAATCATCTCTCCAGACACCCTGTCTGCTCCTTTCTGACAGGATATTACACAAAAATACTTTTTCCCATTTCTCTCAGAAATCTCAAAGCGAATATGATTCTCATTATCCTGCAAATATACAAGCCCTGCACAGTCTTTTTCTTTGCTGCAATGCAGTTCCATTTCTGTTTTCACACAAAAATCTCTGGATTGCTGACGTATTCCCACATATGAAGGAGCCTTTTTCTCTTTTAAAGTTGCCTGTTCCATGTTCAGGCGCAGATATCCCTCTCTTTCATCCAGAGTAATCGCCCCGTCTGAATGATTTCTGAGCATAACAAATTCCAATGGAAGCTTCTTTTCCCGGAAATGATATATCTTTTCTGAGCCATCAGGTTTCTTTGGCTCATTTTCCAACTCTCCCGGAATCTCTACCAGTTCCTCCAGCATTCCTACTCCAGGATTTACCACAGGCCAGTCATTCTCCCACTCTACCCTGGCAAGAAATGTTTCTCTGCCAAGAAGGGTATATCCGTTCTGCAGACGGCATCCAAGGACCACCATATACCAGTTTCCATGACCGTCATCTACCAGATCCCCATGACCTACACAGGTAACAGCCGCCTTTTTTCCCAGATGACGATGCGTCAGAATCGGATTAAAGGGACAATACTCATAAGGTCCCGTCACCTTTCTGCTGCGGGCTGCAACCACACAATGGTTTTCTTCCGTTCCGCCTTCTGCATGTAAAATATAATAATATCCGTCTTTTTTATACAGATGGGGTCCCTCAGGCCAAACGGCTTTTTTCTGGAATCCATAGAGCACCACATACTCTTCCCCCTCCAGTACAAACTTCTCCGTATTCATCCTCCGTATCCAGATCTCACAGTCCCCGAAATAGGCACTTCCACGGGAATTCTGCCTTTGTCCGATATACCAACAGGTACCATCCTCATCGAAAAATAAACTTGGGTCAATTCCCTTCGCTTCCTCTCCCAGATAGTGGGGCTCAGACCAGGGGCCTTCCGGATGTTCAGCCGCAACAACAAAATTCCCCCCGGCCCCTACATTTGTAGTGATCAGATAATACTTTCCACCAGAATAACGAATCGAAGGCGCATAGATTCCCTCCGAATGCCCGCAATTCTCCAGAGGAAGCTGTGACTTTCTATCCAACACATTTCCAATTTGTTTCCAATCCCCCAGATTTTTACTGAAAAAAACAGGAACCCCCGGAAAATATGCAAATGTAGAATTTACCATATAAAATGTATCCCCGACTCTGCAAATAGAAGGGTCCGGGTAAAACCCACGAAGGACAGGATTTTTATATTTAGCCATAATTACATCCTCCATCACAAAAATTCCATAACTGTTCCGCACCTTCATAACTGCCATATTTCAGAATAGCGAAAACGCCGGATTACAATATCCGGCGTTCTCCATCCAGTTTCACATAAACCGGTATTTTCGATAAATTTTCCACCTGGCTTCGATCCGCACGAAACATAAGCTGCCTTGCTGCCGTCATGTAATTCACATATTCCATATTTGTGGCGTACCACACATCTTTTTTTCCGGAAATCTGCTGACAGAATTCCTCCATCTTATCCCAGGTCTGCTCCCGTTCAAATTCAAAGCTGTGCCCCCATACGTACAATAAAGGAAGCTTCATATATTCCGGCGTATTCAAAAATCTCTCTGCCATACCATCAAAAGCGTCATTATGGTGGCAGGATGGCGTCCATCTCATAAAATCCTCCGGAACTCTGAAATTTCCGGTAGATTCCACTGTTCTGCAGTATATAAATCCAAGTGTTTTCAAAGTCTCAATCACACTTTTATCATATTCCCCGAAAGCATAGGAGCATCCTTTGATAATCCTGCCACATTTCTCTTCCAGAAAAAGACGGTCCTCCCAGAACTCGCCGATCTGCATTTCTCTGGCCAGATGTGTCGGATATTCATGATGAACTCCGTGACAGGCAACCTCATGATTTTTATATAATTCCTTCAGTTCCGAAGAAGTAACATATCCTTCCTCATCCAAAGTACCCGAATTTAAATGAAAAGTTGCTTTCAGACGATATCTGTCAAAAATGCCGACCAGACGCCTGTCATAAATCTGTCCGTCATCGTAACTGAAGGTCACTGCTTTTTCTTTCCAGTCAGGATAACATAATTCAAATTTCATCAGACCTTCGCCTCTTCTCTTTGGTACACGATTTCCACAGGACGTACACCGGTAAGCTCTATACTTCTTTCATCCGGCTGACTGCATCCTACATAAATGGCAAAACGGTTTCCGTCTTCTTTTCTTACTCCATCTTCATCTACCACTGTAAATGCTCTGGAAGAAAGGGGAAGTGTCACGGTCTTTTTCTCTCCTGCTTTCAGGAATACTCCGGTAAATGCTGCGAGTTCCGGATTTTTCACTGCGTAAGGAGAATCCAGATTCTTCATATAAACCTGAACAACCTCTCTGGTATCAAAAGTTCCTTTGTTTTCCACTTCTGCCTCTACTGCTGGTCCATCTTCAGTTATAACAACCTTCGCTGCTGTCACCTCAACATGAGAATAAGTCAGTCCATATCCAAATGGGAACTGTGCTTTTCCTTCAAGATAACGATAAGTTCTTCCCTTCATGGAATAGTCTGTAAAATCCGGCAGTTCTTCCAGTGATTCATAGAAAGTAACCGGAAGTTTTCCGGAAGGTGAAGTTTCTCCAAACAGCACTTTTGCTGCTGCCTTCCCGCCCTGTGCTCCAGGATACCACAGAACCATTACAGCATCAAAATGCTCTGCTGCATAGCTCATATCAATATCGCTGCCTGCCATCAGGCAAAGAATCACCGGTTTCCCTGATTCTGCCATTGCTTCCATAAGCTCTCTCTGCACTTTCGGAAGCTCCAGAGTTTCTTTGTCACCGGAAGCATAGCTGTTTCCTGTATCTCCCTCTTCTCCTTCCAGGGTCTCATCCAGACCCACACAGAGAATTACCACATCACTGTTATCCGCTACGATTTTGGCCTCTGCAAGCCTGTCCTGTGTAAAAGCAAGAGCCTCTGTCTTATCTCTGTACAGATCACAGCCTGCAGAAGTCAGCACACGCACATCCTCACCCAGATAATCCTGAATCCCTTCCAGTACAGTCACATATCTGGAGGCTGTTCCGTGATAATTTCCAATCAGAGCCTTACGGCTGTCCGCATTAGGGCCGATCACGCCTACGGTTTTCAGATTTTCTTTCTTCAAAGGAAGAATTCCGTTATTTTTCAGAAGTACAAAACTTTCTTCTGCAGCATGCTCAGCCAGCGCCAGATGGGCAGGAGACTCCACTTCTGTATAGGGAATGCTGTCATATTCACTTTCACCAAACAACCCTAACATATAACGAGTAGTAAAGAGACGCACTGCAGCCTCAGTAATGACTTTCTCTGACACCAGACCATTATGATAGGCCTTCAGGATATGAAGATAGGTATTTCCGCAATTCAGATCACATCCATTGTTAATTGCCAGAGCTGCGGATTCCTGTGCTGTATTGGTAACCATGTGATTTTCATGAAAATCGCGGATTGCCCAACAATCCGAAACAAAATGTCCCTGGAATCCCCATTTTTCACGAAGAATTTTCTGAAGAGACGGACTTGCGCAGCAGGGCTCTCCGTTGGTACGGTTATACGCTCCCATCACTGCCTCTACGTCCGCTTCCTTCACAAGGCCTTCAAATGCAGGAAGATAAGTTTCCTCCATATCTTTTTTGGAAACTTCTGCATCAAATTCGTGGCGAAGCGCCTCAGGACCTGAATGCACGGCAAAATGTTTCGCGCAGGCTGCCGCTTTCATGGTTTCCCCCTGGCCCTGCAGTCCCTTGACAAAAGAAACGCCCAGACATTTAGTCAGATACGGATCTTCCCCGTATGTCTCATGTCCTCTTCCCCATCGGGGATCACGGAAAATATTTACATTGGGAGACCAGAAGGTCAGTCCTTTATAAATATCCCTGTCCTCTTTTGCGGAATATGCATTGTATTTCGCCCGGCCTTCTGTAGCAACTACATCTGCCATCTCATATAACAAATCAGGATCAAAGGTTGCTCCAAGTCCGATTGCCTGAGGAAAAACCGTTGCCTGTCCGGCTCTGGCCACTCCATGAAGCCCTTCATTCCACCAGTTATAGGCAGGAATATTCAGACGCCTGATCGCCGGTGCGTCATAACGAAGCTGACTTGCCTTTTCTTCCACAGTCATTTGGCTGACCAGCTCCTGTGCTTTTTTTCTTGCAGCTTCCCGATTCATAGTTGAAACCTCCCTCATTATATTTTCTCAGAAGTCTTTTATCATCCTTTTACTGCTCCTGTAGTCAGACCTTCTACAATCTGGTTGCTGAACATACAATACACGATGACCGTAGGCGCAATAGCGATAATAATCGCTGCAAACATCTGTACATAGTTTGTTGCGTAAGGGCCAACAAAGTAAGTCAGAGTAACAGGCAATGTCTTTTTCATAGGGTCGGAAATAAATACCATTGCAAGAAGAAGTTCATTCCAGTTTCCAATGAAAGTCATCAGACCTGATACGAAAAATCCGGTTCTGCACAAAGGAAGCGCAATCCTGAAAAAGCATCCGTAAATTCCGCAGCCGTCAATGGCAGCCGCCTCAAAAAGTTCTCCCGGCATACTCTTAAAAAATCCGGTAAGCAGGAAAATAGTCATCGGAAGTGAAAAAGTAATATAGGGTATCATTAATCCAAATCTTGAATTTGTTAACCCCAGTTTTGCAAAACGCACAAAAAGCGGAATCAGAATACAATGTACAGGCACCATCATACCGATCAGGAAAAACGTATGCATTGCTTCTGAAAATTTCCAACGCATTCTCGCAATTGCAAAAGCTGCCATTGCTCCAAAAAACATGCTGACGATCAATGTAACACCACAGACCAGCACAGAGTTTATCAGAGCCTGTCCCAGTTTTCCAAGTGTCCATGCCTGTACATAGTTTTCAAAATGAAATACTTCCGGCAGAGCAAACGGAGCGGCCATCACTCCTGCATTATCTTTTAAAGATACAGACAACATCCAGAGAAGCGGAGCCAGATAAATCACTGCCAGTATGATCAGAAAAATGTAGATTACCATAGTAATGGGTTTGATATTATTTTTATTCGATTTTACCACAGTCTTACTCATCTTCTCCCCTCCTAACTTTCGTATGTTTCTACTTTAATTACTTTTTTCACAAGAAGCGTAACCACAAGGCACATTACCAGAAGCACAACAGAAATGGCACTGGCGTAACCATATTTAAAGTAATTAAAGCCTTCTGCGTAAAGTTCTGTTGCAAGCACCTCGGTACGGTGGTTCGGTCCGCCCTGAGTCATATTATAAACCAGATCGAAGAACTTCAGAGAACCGATACAATTCAGGGAAAGAGAAGTAATCACCATCGGTTTAATAAGAGGCAGGGTAATATAACGAAACGCTTTTACCTTGGATGCACCATCTATATAAGAAGCTTCATACACATCACGGGAAATTCCTGTAATCTGTGCCATATAAAGCATCATATTCTGTCCTACATACTGCCAGAGAGCCACAAATGCGATAACCCACATAGGAAGTACAATAAATCCTTTGGATTCCATTAACCATAAAGGTCCTTCAATACCAAATTTTGCAAGAAGATTGTTGATACCGATTTTAGGATTAAACAAAAATGCCCACAGAAGACCTAATGCTGCAGAAGACAGCACACAGGGCAAATAATAAATATTTTTAAACAGATTTCGTCCTTTGGGAATATTGGTCAGCATAACTGCCAGCAAAAGTCCGATTACCTGCTGCGTAACTGCTGAAAAAATCATAAAGAAAATCGAGTTTTTCAGAGCAATTCTAAATGTAGAATCTTTAAAAAACAATTTTTTATAATTTGCCAGGCCCACAAATGAAGGCGGTGTCAAAGCCGCATAATCGCATAATGAATAATAAAGCATCTGGATAACGGGGATGACCAGCACCAGAACAAACATAGCCAAAGCTGGCGCTACAAAAATACATATGGCTTTTTTGTCTCGTAAAATTTTATCCATAACAATCTCTCCTTCCGTCTATTGTTGTACATCTTTCTTTTTATTTTGCCATAGAAAAATGCCGAGCAATGTACTATGACAAAATATAATACAGCTGCTGCAGAACATGCCTGTTCCACAGCAGCCGTCCTGAATCAATTAATTTCTGTTATTCCCAGACATTATCTTCATAGAATGTCTGAACAGTCTGGAAGGCTTCCTCTGGAGTCTGATTTCCAAGGAAAATATCTACCATAGCATTGTCAAAGCAGTCGCCTGCCTCTACAGATACAAGAGATTCATTATAGAATCCAAATGTGCCTGTAGCATTTGCCATAATATCCTGAACATATTTTAACTGTGCCGGAGCTTTGTCATAGTTGATTTCCAGATCTTTGATGATCGGGAATTTACCTCCAACCTCTGCAGTGTATTTCTGAGCTGTCTCATCTGTAAACATCTTCATTAATGCAATCGCTGCATCCTGATGTTCTGTTGTGGAGCTCATTAACAGGTTGTCTGTCTTAACGATCATACGGTTCGGATCGTTTGCGCCTTCGATTCCAGGGAACTGGAATACACCACATTTTTCCTCAAATTCAGGATTGTTGCCGTTAATCTGTGCAATAGCCCAGGAACCCTGAACAAGCATTGCTGCTTCACCATTATAGAAAGCTGCTGTAGCCTGATCATTGGAATCACCTGCTGCTGTCGGCTGGAAATACTGGGAAAGCTCTTTTAATTTTTCGCCTGCTGCTATACAATTCTCATCTGTCCAGTTTGCTGTATGATCTGCAATTGCCTGTAAATCAACACCCTGACGGTCGCACAGATAACCTGCGATCATAGAGAGACACCATGCAGTACCTGCGGAGCAGGAAATCGGAGTATAACCTGCCTCCTGGAGTTTCTGGCACACTTCAAGCAGTTCATCATAGGTTGCAGGAACTTCCACACCTGCTGCTGCAAACATTTCTGTATTATAGTAAACACAGGCTGCTGCAAAGTTGGTCGGAACCGCCATAATCTTTCCATCATATGTCATTCTCTCAAAAATGCCATCTGTGAAGCTTGCATACCAGTCTGCTTCCTGATTCTGAAGAATATCGGTCAGATCTGCTGCTGCTCCTGCATTTACATATACGTCCATATTCGGGCCAGGATTACAGATATAAACATCCGGTGTCTGTCCGGCTGCGATCAGCGCATTCAGTTTTCCATCATATTCTTCCAGATTGGTTGTGATCGGAGTTACATGATACTGTCCTTCATACTCAGTGTTAAAACGATCAATGACCTCTTTATAGCCCTTGGAAATAAGATCCTCTGTAGCTTCCAGATCATCCCAGAACATCCATGTAATTTCTTCTGTTTCTTCTGCTGCTACCGGTACAGCCATGGTCATAGTTCCGGCCACCATAGCTGCTGACAATAATACAGAAAGTAATCTTTTTTTGTTCATAATGAACCTCCTTCTTTTATTTTATTTGCTTGTTATCTGATAATTTAACTATATCAAAGACTATTCTTTTTTTCTCTGTAATTATTGCCTTGTAACTATCAATTCTTGCTATTTTTTTATCGTCTCAAGAACAATATATTCAATTTTCATAATAAATATTATACATTTTTATGCACTTTTTCTCATCGCATCATATTCTCATAGACGCAACGATGTATTTTTCACCAGTTATTCCTTGCATATCGCATATTTTCTTGATATATTAAAAGTAGAACAAGAAGCAATTTTTTACACTCAAAAAGCAATAATTCGACACACCATAATCGTACATCATTTTCAAAAAGGAGAATGCTTCATGATTAAAAATCTGACCGGTATTCACGAGACCGTAGATTATCGCACAGATACCCAGATCTGCCTCTACTATAATGATGAATATGAAAATTATCCGCCCCACTGGCATACTTCCTTTGAAATCATCATGCCCACTGTCAATTCTTACCGGGTTGTATGCGGCGAAAAGGACTATCATCTGCGTGAAAAAGATATCCTGGTCATCTGTCCCTGCATGATTCATGAGCTTTTTGCTCCGGAAACAGGGGAACGTATTATTTTCCAGCCGGGATTAAATAAAATTTCCATTAAAGAGCTGAATCTTCTTACCTCTATCATAAGCCCGGCCCTGCTTATTACGCCGGAGGAATATCCTCTGATTCATGAAAGAGTTCATCAGCTTATGCTGGATATTAAAGAAGAATATTTTAATGCTTCGCACTATGCAGAAGCCGCCATCTTTTCCAAATTTCTGGAAATACTGGTGTGTATAGGCAGAAGCCATAAAACCTTCACCCAGAAGCAGAAAGATCTGACCAGTTCCCGTCAAAAAGAATATGTAGAAAAATTTATTTTTATCACAGATTATATCAATGAACATTTTGCAGAAAATCTGACTCTGGAGGATGCAGCAAATCTGGCCGGATTCAGTAAGTTTCATTTTTCCAGGCTGTTCAAGCAGTATACCGATACTTCTTTTTATAAATATCTGAATCAGAAACGTATTGCCTACGCTAAGACACTTCTGCTGGATCCTCAGATGGCTGTAACAGATGTGGCACTTCAGTCCGGTTTCTCCAGTCTGTCTGCATTTCTCAGGATGTTCAAACAAATGAACCAGTGCACACCTACAGAATTTCGAAATATGTATGATAACTGAGGCATTGGAGACGGAGTTTTCCGGTTTACTCTATAGCACTGGAGATTGCTTCAATAGCGGTGGCATTGTCTTTTTCATCATCTGCCAAATGCCATGGGCCCACCAGATCATCCGCTGTCAAAGTCACAGAATCCGGCTCAGGCTCAAGCTCCAGTTCCTGTGTCACCTCCGGCTCCACAGCTTCGGGGACTCTTTCCACATCAATATGTATGCTGCCCTTTGCCTTCTGCCCCACAATGACGATGGGATAGGCGCCGTCCATAGGAGCCTCCACGGTAAATTCCTTCACTGTTCCGTCTCCCTGGTAAAGCACAGTTCCGTCCGGCGCCGTAATCTTCATGGACAGATTGCCCTTCACCGTCTCAAATTGAATTTTGATCGTGTCGCCCTGTCCCAACTCCAGAGTGTGGGTGTCTGTGCAGTTCATGGTTTTGATGTCCAACTGATAGGAATCCTCATTCTTTACTCTGCTGCCGTCAAAGGTGATCGCAGATGCGCACCTATCTGCGTCCACATTTCGTCCGTCCTGTCAGGCTCCCTGTCTGCAATCTCTATCATCACTGTTACCGGTGCAACAATTTCTAAAGCAAGTAGATTGGCATCAAACCTGCGAATCAGGGCAAACCTTCATCACTGTTGTTCAATATTACCGATATAAAAAAGTGTCTCCGACACTTGTTTCTACCTCAATCCCCCGCTCCAAACACAATCCTTTTAAATATTGGAGAGAGAAAACATTTTTTCCGCATTTTGCGTGGAATGGCACAAAAATATCTTGGTACAATTGTCGGCTTTCCTGAGCGAAGTGCCGATGTACGTTTAGCACAATACGAAACAGGAACAAGAAAACCGAAAGCGGAACTTACTGCCGCACTGGCACAGGCTCTTGATGTTTTCCCTCATGCCCTCGATGTGCCTGACATTGACAGTTTTATTGGACTGGTGCACACTTTGTTTACCCTTGAAGATTTGTACGGTCTGACTGTCAGTGAATCATCAGACAGAGCAATCTGTCTGAAAGTCGATACTTCCAAAGGCAAAGACGCTCACGAACTCCGGAAAATGCTGTATGCCTGGAAAGAGCAGGCCGACAAGCTATCTTCTGAAGAAATCAGCAAGGACGAATATGATAAGTGGCGTTACCATTACCCAGAGTTTGATACCTCGCAAACATGGGCAAAAGTTCCGTCACAGGCACTTAGCGACGCTCTGGTCGAAATGTTCCAAGACCACCTCAAGCCGGATAAATAAAGACGTCAAAAAGCCCTTAGCTATGAATTTTTACCCACAGCTAAGGGCTTTTTAGATAAATATGGATTTATTAGTTGCACAACCACCTGTCAATCATTCTCTAACCCTAAAACCACTGGATTACAAGAACAATGGCTCACATGCAACTGTTATCAATTTGTTATCAAAAGACTTCTTGAAGTGCCGCAAGCCCGCATAAATACTGGATTCTTAAAGCATTTCGGTCTACTCAAACTCAATCGTCCCAGTAGGTTTCGGTGTAAAATCATAAAGCACACGGTTTACGCCGGGAACCTCATGTGTGATTCTCTCAACCAGATGGCACATCAGATCAAACGGAATGTTCTCGACAGCCGCAGTCATTGCATCTTTTGTATTGACTGCACGGATGATAACAGACCACTCAAATGCCCTTTTTCCATCTTTTACACCTGTAGATCTGAAGTCCGGCACTACTGTGAAATACTGCCATACTTTTCCTTCCAGGCCATGCTTTGCAAACTCTTCGCGAAGAATTGCATCGGATTCGCGAACGGCTTCCAGTCTGTCGCGGGTGATGGCACCCGGGCAGCGAACGCCAAGTCCCGGTCCCGGGAATGGCTGGCGATATACCATTCCATGCGGAAGGCCAAGCTGTTCTCCCACAATACGAACCTCATCCTTGAAAAGAATCTTAATCGGCTCAACCAATTCAAAATCCAGATCCTCAGGAAGTCCACCTGCGTTATGATGTGCCTTGATCCCTTCTTCACTCTCAAGAATATCCGGCCAGATGGTTCCCTGTGCAAGGAACTCGACTCCATCAAGCTTGCGTGCTTCTTCTGCAAATACTTCGATAAACTCTCCGCCGATAATCTTTCTCTTTGTCTCCGGATCCGTTACTCCCGCCAATTTGTCAAGGAAACGATCTGTTGCGTCAACATAGACAAGATTTGCTTTCATCTGGTTCCGGAAAACTTCGATCACCTGCTCCGGCTCTCCTTTGCGAAGAAGGCCATGATTTACATGCACACTTGTAAGCTGATCTCCTATCGCTTTGATCAAAAGTGCTGCTACAACAGATGAATCCACACCACCTGAAAGTGCAAGCAGCACTTTTTTATCTCCAACCTGCTCACGGATTTCTTTGATCTGCTCATCAATAAATACCTGTGCAAGCTCCGGAGTTGTGATTCTGACCATGTCTTCCGGACGTCTTTCTACTGCCATAATTCTTACCCTCATCATCTTTCATAGTTTTATATAAGAATCATAACATATTACCGGGTATTTGAATAGCAAATCTTTTGATTTCCGAAACGATGTACCAATGGCACACATATTCTTTTTTATCTGGCAGTCAGCAGCTCCAGAAGCGCTCCGTATAAATCCTGATTCACCTTCATGGAATTCAACTCTGCAGCAAGTACAGAAACCTCTTTTTCTCTCTGAATTACTTCATACAGCTGATCCTTCAGCCTGAATTCGATCTCTGCCTGATTCAGGAATTCGAAGCAGCGTTCTTCTGTTCTGTTTCTGCATGCTGTATACTGCGGATCCACCGTGATCTTTACCATCTGTTTTACCAAAACACACGGAACAGAAACAATCACTGCCTGTTTCCTGCTGTCGTAGGAGATATCCTCTGCATCCACGGAATTTCCATCCACTGTAATCTTCACAGAAGCTGCAGCTTCTTTCTGATATCCGGTCAGTTCCACTGTATACCGGCGTTTCTCCGGAATCAGAGTCAGATCTCCGCTGGCAGGCAGAATCGTAAATACATTTTCATGCTCTTCTGTATACTGCATTTCTGTGATCACACACTGTTTCTTTTCATACGCACAGGTTTCGTTGTCATCTTCGTACAGGGCAAATTTCCCTTCCGCACCTGCGTACACATGGATTCTCAGAGAATCCGGATTTTTGGAAGCCTGCGCTCCACTGATCTCATCTGTAAAAGGTACGATTCCGCCCGCCTTTGCAAGGACCGGAATACTGTCCAGTGTACGGTACATATCCAGTGTCCGTCCGCCTCTGTACATCATGCCTGTAAAGATATCATACCAGATACCTTCCGGAAGCCATACCTTCACCTTTGCCGTATTCAGATCTCTGACGCGGGGCGTGGTCACAGGAGCAGCCATCAGCTCTGTACCGAACATATACTGATTTCTTCTCTCATATGCATCCCTTTCTTCCGGATAGTCATAGTACATGGGAAGAACCAGCGGAAGGTTTTCCTGATAACTTCTGTAATTCATGGTATACAGATAAGGGATCATGGCATGGCGCAGACGAAGTGCTTCTCCCATGGCGATTTCCGTTTCTTTCTTAAATCTCCAGGGTTCTTTTCCGTTAAATTCACTGCTGGAACTGTGAAGTCTCATGATCGGGGAAAAGACACCTAACTGGGTCCAGCGGGCTGTCATTTCATCGTTTTTATAACCCAGCATATGGCCTCCAATATCATGACTCCACCAGCCATATCCGATATTTGAAGCTGTTTCCGTAAAGTATGGCTGGAAATCCAGAGACTCCCAGGTAATCAGCGAGTCTCCGGAAAATCCTACCGGATAACGATGGCTTCCCGGACCGGCATATCTGGAAAAAGTCATGGGACGCTTGCCGTTTCTTCTGCTGTCCAAGAAATGAAAATGATTAAAAATCCACAGCGGATCCAGTCCTTCAATCTTGCAGTTGCTGCCCTGCTGCCAGTCGATCCACCAGAAATCCACACCTTCCTCTTCTCTCGGATGATGCAGATATTTGAAATAAGCCTCCATAAATTCCGGATCAGCCGGATCGCAGACTACCGGGTTTTCCGCCTCTGTATCCACGCCCATGGCTTTGGCCATTTCCTCATACATCTCCTCATGAGCCTGCACACCATCCGCCGGATGAACATTCAGCGTTGTGCGCATCCCTCTGTCATGAAGCCATTTCAAAAAGCGCTTCGGATCCGGAAAAAAGTCTTTGTTCCAGGTGTATCCGGTCCATCCGCTTCCGTATTTCGGATCAATATCCACCAGATGCCAGTCCATGTCGATAACTGCCACAGTAAAGGGAATGTTTTCCCTGTCAAACCGTTTCATCAGCTCCATATAGGACTCTTCGGTATATTTGTAATAACGGCTCCACCAGTTTCCCAGAGCGAATCTTGGGAGCATCGGCGTTTTTCCGCACAGGCGGTAAAAATCATTAAGAGCCACCTTATAGTCATGACCATATCCAAAAAAGTACAGATCCCGGATGCCCTTTTTTCTCGGTTCGATCCATCCGTCCGGCAGTAATATCTGAGACTTGCTGTCATCAATCACAGAATATCCAAATCCGGAAACCACACCATGTTCCAGCGGGATCTCGCCGTCAGCCTCATCAAGCGTTCTTGCTGTTCCGCCAAGGTCATGGATTTCCTCCCCGTAATGCCAGATACTGTGGTAGGCACTTAAGTTTCCTTTTACCTGTATGCTCAGTCCATGACCGGAAAATTCTTTCTCGTTATAAATAAGATGTATCCGCGAAGTATGAATTTCAATTCCGTCTCCATCAGATATCACTCTGTAATCTGTCTCAGGAAAGTCCCGGAAAAATACCATCTGCGTAGGTCTGTCTTCAAACACGCCATCCTCACTGTACTCCAATCGGATCAGCCCTTCTGTGAGAAGGGTGATCCGATATTTATCACCAGTGATCATATTGGCAGCCAGAGCAGCGGGACGGGTTTCAACTTTGTAAATATCCTGCATGATTCTGTCTCCTTTATGTAATCCTTTCGCTGTTCCATCAGCCTTTGACTGCTGATGCTGCAATACCTGCAATAAACTGCTTCTGGAAGAACAGATAAATCAGCAGTACCGGGATAATGGAAATTGCAGTCGCCGCAAACAATGCGCCATAGTCTGTGGAATACTGTCCGTTGAACATCTTCAGTCCTACTGCCAGAAGCTGTTTTTCCTGTGTATTGATTACCAGATACGGCCACAGGAAGTCTTCCCATGTCCAGAGGAACTGGAAGATCGCGATACTGGAAATTCCATTCTTTGACATTGGAAATACAATTCTCTGAAAAATGTAAAACTCATTGGCTCCGTCAATTCTTGCCGCTTCCAGAATCTCGTCCGGCAGAGAAGAAATGTGCTGTTTCATCATAAAGATTCCGAATCCGCTGAACATTGCAGGGATGATCAGTGCTTTATAGCTGTCCATCCATCCAAAGCTCTGGATCATGGAATATTTCGGAATGATCGTTACACACCAGGGAACCATCATTGTGGAAAGAACAAATCCGAAAATCAGATTTCTTCCCTTAAACTTATATTTGCTCAGTACAAATCCGCAAAGGGTACTTGTATAAACCACCAGAACAGTCACTACCAGCG
Source organism: uncultured Blautia sp. (assembly GCA_945864225.1). Lineage (GTDB taxonomy): Bacteria > Bacillota > Clostridia > Lachnospirales > Lachnospiraceae > Blautia_A. Next base: position 35,513 of record CAMBAL010000016.1, read on the forward strand.
TTACTACTAAACTGTTTATAAAAAATCTCAGGAAGTTAAAATGCGCATTCATATTCACATAATTATCCAGAATAAATTCCTGAGGAAGAAGATGCTGTTCCAGTGCCATGATTTCACTGTTCTTCTTGAAAGAGGAGCACAGCATCCATACAAACGGATAAACCGTAATCACTCCAAGCATAAGAAGAAGGATATTCAATGCAATACTGCTTATTTTTCTTCTCATAACAGCCTCCTATTCTTCCGTTCCGGAAACCCGGAAGGATAACCATGAAAATACTGCGGTAATGACAAACAGTACAAAGGATAATGCGGATGCATAACCAAAGTTATATTTCACAAAAGCTTCATCATAAATAATGTAAGAAGCCAGATAAGTTGCAGTACCGGGACCGCCTTCGGTCATGATCAGGATCTGTACATATGCCTGAATGTAAGCAATGATAGAGTTGATCACTACAAACAAAGTCATTGGCTTCAGAAGCGGCAGTGTGATATAACGGAAAGTCTGCCATGCGTTGGCTCCGTCCACTTTGGCTGCTTCCAGAGCATCTGCCGGAAGGGAATAAAGTCCCGCCATATACATTACGACTGCATATCCGAAATCTTTCCAGATCGTCATGAGCATGACTGCGATCAGTGCTGTCTTCGGATTCATCAGCCAGTTCACGTCCAGTCCGAAGATCTGATTGATCGTACCGATCTGGGGATTGTACATGAATTTCCATACAAATGCCACAGCTACCATAGGTGTAACTACCGGCATGTAATAAACTGCCCGGAAAAAGCTCTTATACTTAATAAGTGTGGAATAAATCGCATATGCAATTCCAAGTCCCAGACCTACACGGAAAATAATGACCACAACCGAAAAGATCAGTGTATTTAACATCGACTTTCCGAACAGACCGCTGGTAAATACATCTTTGTAGTTCTCCAGTCCCAGGAAATTATAAGTTCCACTCAAAGGGTTCCATTCATGAAAGCTTCCTGCAAATGCGATTCCGATAGGGATAATGAGAAACACGGAAAAGAAGATTACCATTGCAGCTACCACAATATTTCTCAATATAATTTCGCTTTTACTCTGCAGGGGATGAGTCTTTTTGAACATCAATGCTTACCTCCCTCTATCTCTGTTACAGGTTTTCTTCCTGATTATTTTGCATACGCATAAAGATTTTCCACGGATTCAAAGGAGCTGTTCTTCATATCTTTGATAATATTCTCCTGTGCCTCATCAAGAGCTGTTTCAATATCAACACCGTTGAAGAAGATATCCTGTCCTGCTTTCTTCAGAGAAGTTTCCACTGTGGATGGCATCGGGCCCGGCCAGATGTAATGGTCAATGTGCTCGGAAAGTACTTTCAGAGACGGATTTTCCAGAATCTTTTCATTATCTGCCAGGGATTTCTTAGCCGGGAAAGTACTCATGGCAAGGTTGAACGCAACCTGTGCATCATCGTTTGCAAGGAAGTATTTCACAAAATCCTGTGCAACTGCCTGCTGGTCAGCCGGTGCATTCTTGTTCACACCAAAGGTGGATTCACCATTGTAACGGTTGTATGCATATGGTTCTCCGTCAAATGTAGGAATTTCAAATACGCCGAAATCAATGTCACTCCAGGTTGTATTCAGAGTGTTGTAGAAATGCCCCCACTGAATAACCATTGCGGACTGACCCTGTCCAAAGCTGTCAGAACCTTTTTCACCGAAATCCTTGGAGCCGACACCGTCTGTTTCATACATATCTACCAGCATCTGCATTACCTGTTTCATTGCATCAGAATTTACATTCGGAGTTTTTCCGTCTTCCTGGAACAGGTTTTCACCCAGCTGATAATTCAGGCCGAGAAGGTAGTTCTGATGGAAGTCATCATTAAAGTTCAGACCTGCCTGAATCAGTTTGTCGCCGTCTTTAATGGTCAGTTTCTTTGCAACTTCCCGCATTTCATCCCATGTTTTCGGAATGTCTTCGTCGGTAAGTCCTGCTTCTTCCCACATTTTTTTGTTATAATATACAGAACCGGTCATCATGCCATAGTCAATATAGTAAACATTACCGTCAATCACATGAGCATCCACACCTGTAAAGTCTGCCTGAAGGTCTTCCAGCGGAATATCAAGAGGTGCCAGATAGTTGATCAGGTTCTCATGATAGCTGTTATGAATGTTGAAAATTGCCGGTCCCTTTTCTCCGTCCAGAGCCAGTGGAAGCTTGGTCCAGTAATCTTCCCACGGGTTGTTCACCAGTTTGATGGATACATTCGGATGAATTGCGGTATATCCGTCAATTACCTGCTGGAAAAGATCATCGCTGCCCCATTCCCATAATTCTATGGAAATATCTTTTCCATCATTGATTTCTACAGTAAGATCATATTTAATCGTGTCACCGAAAGGTTCCTTCGGCACATCTGCCTTTGCCTCGGTTTTTTCTTCTGCTTCCTTTTTCTCAGTGCTTCCGCCACATCCTGCTAATCCTGTTACTGCCAGTACAGCTGCCATCATGGCTGCAAGCATTTTCTTCTTCATAATCATACCTCTTCTTTCTTGTTATTTTGGATTACGTTTTTCTTCTTATATAGTTTAGCGCTAAATCTATTGCTAAACTACCATATCTCTTAAATTCCGTCAACAGAATTTTGTTTTTTCATCATTTTACACAGCGATTAGTATATATATTTATGCATTATTAACAAGAGTGGTTTATTTGCAAAAGAATGCTCCTTGCTTTTCTATGCTTTATATAGTATAATATAAACAAATAATATCACGGAATTTAGATTTATTAAATCTTTTCCTTTGATTATTTCGGAATTTATAAATCATTTGAGTTTATAGAATAAACTTTACAGAAAAGAGGTTCCCTATGACTTTAAAAGACATTGCTGACAAAGCCGGTGTCAGCATGATGACGGTTTCCAATGTCATCAACGGAAAAAACAACCGCGTTTCCGCCAAAACAATTGAAAAAGTAAATGCCATTATCAAAGAATGCGGATATGTTCCCAATCTCAGTGCCCGAAGCCTGACCAACAAAACTTCTTCTATTATCGGAATCATTATCCATCTTGATGACGACGCTCTTGATGAGAACTATCTGGAAAATCCCTATGTCAGTACGATGATAGGCACCATCGAAAAAGAACTCCGCCGTAATGGCTACTACACGATGGTTCGTTCTGTCTCCAGAAAATCAGATATCACTCTTGTCTTAAAAAACTGGAATGTAGACGGATTTATCTTTCTTTATCCCGATGAACACGACTATCTTCGTCAGTTTATTGAATCCGCCCCCTGCCCGGTTGCTATTTTTGACAGTCATCTGAATATTCCCGGTCTGATCAACGTCTGTTCCGATGATGAAAAAGGACTCTATCTTGCCACAAAATATATGATCAACCGGGGACATTCTCATATTGCCTTTGTAGCTGATTATAAAGATAACTACCTGCTCACCCGCCGTTTTCAGGGATACTGCAGGGCATTGGAGGAATGCGGAATCCCATTCCGGGAAGAATTTGTTTTTCCGTATTCCCCATCCTATGAGGGAGGTATTTCGGCAGGCAAGGAGATTGCCTCCCGGTCGCTGAAAGCTACCGCGGCGGTAACCACCGCAGATATCTGTGCGATCGGAATCATGGAGGGTGCGCGTCTGGGCGGGCTTCGGGTTCCTGTGGATCTGTCCGTGATCGGATACGATAATCTGAACCTGTGCCAGTATACTTCCCCGAAACTTACTTCCATTTCCCAGAATATTCCGCGCAAGGCGCTTCTGGCCACCCAGCTTCTCCTGAATAAGATCAAAGGAGAGCAAAATGACTCTCCTGACCAGGTAACAATGGATGTGGAAATTGTGGAACGGCAGTCCGTTATTTCCCTGTTCTGAATTCTGAAAGTCCCAAAAGAAAGGAGGCAGCAATGTCTGACATTATCAAAATCACTGATTCTACTGCCCCGGAGTCTGATGCAGTAAAGCCTGACATTATCGAAATCACCGATTTTGACGCACCGGAACTTGATATTTACGCCCGTCTCACTGAGAATCAGCTTCTCAACCGCCATGAACCGGAAAAAGGTCTCTTTATTGCCGAAAGTCCCAAAGTGGTGGAGCGCGCCCTGGATGCCGGATGCCAGCCGGTTTCCCTCCTTCTGGAACGCAAACATATTAAGGGCGAAGCAAAGCACATTATTGAAAGATGCCCGGATGTCCCGGTCTATACGTCAGACTTCGATGTCCTGAAACAGCTCACCGGCTTTCCCCTGACCCGGGGTGTTCTGTGTGCCATGCGCCGTCCTTCTCTTCCCTCCGTCGAAGAAGTCTGCCATGGCGCCCGGCGTATCGCCGTTCTGGAAAATGTGGTAAACCCTACCAATGTGGGAGCTATTTTCCGCTCTGCCGCAGCACTGAATATCGATGCTGTGCTCCTTACCCCCGCCTGCAGCAATCCGTTATACCGCCGGGCGATCAGAGTCAGCATGGGAACTGTTTTCCAGATTCCATGGACCTATCTGGAATCTACGGACAGCAGTACCGATGAGAATCCCCGGACCGGAATCCGCAGCCTTCAGGAATTGGGATTCAAAACCGCCGCCATGGCGCTGAGTGACCAGGCTGTCAGCATCGATGACCCCCGGCTTATGGCAGAAGAACGTCTGGCAATTGTCCTGGGAACAGAAGGAGACGGACTGGCTTCTTCCACCATCACAGACTGTGATTATACCGTATGTATTCCCATGTCTCACGGTGTGGATTCTCTGAATGTGGCTGCTGCCAGCGCCGTGGCGTTCTGGCAGCTTACGCGGTAATATGACCAGTGTATTTTAGAAAATCCTGCGTTATTGATATATTTATTTGTGGACGATGTCCCGGCTCACCTGATATCCACCACTCTTGCGGCAATTTTTTCGCGAAATCTCACATCATGTTCCACCACCAGCATGGTGGGAAAGAAGCACAAAAAAGGATTCACAGATTTTTTCTGCGAATCCTTTTTTTGCACTTTTATTAAAGTTTTCATCTGTCCGATACATTCTCCGGCATGTAAAAACTCTTCTCTTTCACATATTCCGTATTTATGCTGCTGCTTTTTTCCCTTCCGTTTTTTCCAGAAGTTTCTTTACACCCTGTACTGCAACGATCACACCAAGGATCAAAAGCAGATTTCAGAATCATTCCCAGTGCAACTGCTTCAAGAATGAACAGCATGGAGGTCGTTGCAACAGCGCCGTTTGCTGTTATCTTGGAAACCACGCCGGCTTCATCCGCGGTAAATCCGTTGAAGGTTCCTGCTACAACGTCTGCAAATGCAGCGATTACCAGGATACAGAACAGCCAGCCAAAGATTGCTGCATCTATCTGCAGCCTCTCATTACCGTCTTAAAGAACCCTTCTGCCCTCCTCTGCAAAACCAGCTCATCACATCCGCTCTGAGCTGCATCTTATCCTGCAGGGTCTTATGCAACGGTCTCTCCTGTAACGTGTAGAATACGTCCTCGTCTACTGACATTTCTGCGTTCAAAAGGAAGCTCCGGGATGATATCACACAAAAGGCGCTCTGCCGCTTCGCACCATATTGCGGTTCTCTGAAATCAAGTATCTTCTCGTGATGTGTCCCCTTCAACGCTTTAACTATTAAAAAAATGTATATGTTTTTCACCTATTAGAGATAAAAAGCAAGATTATATTTATACATATTTCACAGTTTTGTTCCTATGTTTTTTGTGCAAAATATCTTTCTTCCATTATCCCCGGATGGGCACAAACAAAGTCCAGCAGCGCGCTAGATCCCTTTAAACGTATTAAAACAGGCTCTGCTGTTCATATTCCTGTCTTCTCTCAAGGAGGGGAGGGCTTTTACGCAGCGCAGATTCCAGGAAGGCATCATCGTATATCCATTCCTCCAATTCTTTTTCTTCGAGGATCAGCGGCATACGATGATGCACCGGACTCACGGATGCATTGGCCCCGGTGGTCAGGATAATAAAGTAATCCTCATCCTGAAAACGGTTATAGAATCCGGCCATATACAGGACCGGCTGATTTTCTCTCAGAAAAGTGACTTTATTTTTATCCGGATCCCACTCATAAAACTGCCTTGCAGGGATGATGCAGCGTCTGTGCAGAACACTGTCCCGGAACATTTTCCGTTCCAGTACGGTCTCTGCCCGGGCATTGATCAGCAGCCCCTTTTTCTGATACCGGGGAAACCCCCATGTCATTGCTTCCGCAGACAAATGAGGCTTCCTGCCGGTGATCACAGCTGCCGACCGGGAAGGACAAATGTCTCCCGCACGTTCTCTCCTGATTTTTTCGTCCACTTCCCGGACAACTCTTTCAATTTCTCTGGCTGTATCATCATCTACATAATAACGTCCACACATGCTTTCTCATCCTCTTTCTCTTTCCCGCATCATCCTATATGGGAAATATCTCTCTTTGTCTTTCATACGTAATCTTTTAAGAAAATCTCTTTCCCGCGCTATCCCATATGGGAAAATATTCCCGGAATACTCCCGTGTTCTGCAGCATTTTTTAACCTTATGGAAAGATTCTGCAAAGAATATTCCAGATATTCCGTCAATTCTCCGTCGGCTTTGTAATACTGTTCCAGAAAGGCTTTCAGCATTTCCTGCAGCAGTGCAGTAATCTCCCTCACATCTTTCCTGCATAATAGTTCCTGCATCCTGCTGCAGTCTTCCATACAGATCACCTCCTGCAATGGTTTTCTGACCATCATATGCCCGAGAGTATCTGTCAGGACGATCTCACAGATGTTTTCTATCATCGACCGGTATCGATCATCATATCTGCACAGTACAGTTTTGACATGATTGCCCGGAAATATCCCAAGAAAGCACTGTTCCAGCTCAATGCACCGGATATATTCATATATCCTGTCAATTCCCGCATACGCGGAAAGATCTTTCAGTACCGGATAATCCAACGTCAGAATCGTATTCTGCGGCTCAAATACAGGGTCATACCATTTAAAAAATTCCGGAATCCCTTTTACTACTGTATCATAAAAGCACCGGTTTTCAAAGGTATCAAATCCCTGTCTTATTTCAGATTTCTGAATCATTTCAGATTCCGACAACTTTTCAGATTCCGTCAGCATTTCCGTTCCTGACAGAATACTATTATATAGCTCCAACGCGGTTTCCGCTTTTTTCCGGACACAGGTAAAGCCAATTTCATAGGCCTGCTGAGCCGGCATTTTCTGTGCGGCAGTAAGAGGATTTTTGACAGACTGCTCTCCCTCACGGATGCAGTATATCACCGCTTCCATCAGCTGCTCCGCTTTTTCATAAGTAATCGAGGTGCTCTCATGACCTGTATATTTTTCTGCCAGTTTTCCCACAAGAGGTACCAGTTCTTCCATTTCATAATCCAATTTCGATCACCTCCATCAGAAGAGTTCCTTCAGAGCCTCGAGATACCATTCATAATTCCAGCCTCTTCCATCCTGGAATCTGGAATACTCTCCATAGCCGTCCGTACTTTTATATTCTCCATACCCTGCCCTGATGGCCTTTGCAAAATCAGAAAGACACGATCCCTCCAGATAATCCAGATCTCCGAAGCATACCTTTTCAAACTGCTCCTTCATCAGGTGAAGCAATTCATCATCTGTGATTTCATCCTGCATTTCATTCTTATACAAATAAAAAATTTCCTGAAGGCGGATGATTGTGTCAGCATAATCGTTCTGATCGATATATTCTGAATCACAGAATTCGTAAATGATTTTCGGGGTAATTCCCTCACCAAACTCCACTCTCTTCTGCTCCCGAAGGCTGTTTCCGCATTCTTTCAGAATCAGCTGTGCATCCTCTTCACTAAGAGTGAGTCCGTACTGCTGCGTGGTTCTGTTTGTTTCAATTAATTTGCCCAACTGATTCTGTTTCTGCAATAAAATCATCCAATCCTGACTCATGCGTATCCCTCCCTGTAATAGAAACTGATAATAAAAATGACAAAATCTTATTCTGTTTCGAAAACAAACGGTTCCTTTTTCTGTTTTGGGAACTGATTATAGCACCGGATAAAAAGCATTGCCAGACTTGAATTTTTGCCGATTTTGTGGTAATATAATGGTGCAAAAAGGGAACGATTTTTTCAGTCGTTCCCTTTTTTTGAACCAGATATTCCGTTTTACTGAAAACAACACTACACGAATGGCTCCAGAAACAGCATATCCTATAAATCCCCAAGCAGATCCTCAAGGATATTTTCCTGATATGCTGCCATTCTTCTTACCTTCATATACTCTGCCGTCTCTCTCAGCAGAGGATTTTTGATATTTCCAAGCTTCGTCATACCGACATCTCCAATGCTTTCTCCGGAAAGACTGTTTTCGTAATCTTCCGGTGTCATCCTCCATATCTGAATT
>CAMBAL010000017.1 GCA_945864225.1 uncultured Blautia sp.
GAGATCTAGTACGGTCTCGTGGGCTCGGAGATGTGTATAAGAGACAGGTAAGTATGAAATGGATAACAAAAAGATTGTTTGATGGAACACTTCCGCTCCGTAAAAAGTTGATTATCGTATATCTTCTGGCAGCCGTGCTGCCGATTCTGATTATTACCATTATGATCAGCGCAATCTATTATCGGAGCATTCTGGAGAATGCCTACACTCTGATTGAGCAGAATAATCAGATGAATGAGATTCTGGTGCACAAGCAGCTGGACGATTATCATGAGGTACTGTATGAACTGGTAGTGGATCAGGACTATATTAATATGGCGGAGAAAATCAATGAGGCAGAAGAGAATCAGCGTATCGTTGCGGAAAATTCCATGAAGCAGATGATGCAGAGCAGTATTTATGCTTACAGTGATGTGAGAAGTATTGCATTTCTTGCGGATAATTCCCGTTATGTCAGCTGCTCAAAATGGTACGGCAATATTTATGACAGTAAATGGTCAGATCCCCAGATATGTGAAAACATTCGTACGAAGATAGAAGATACCGGGGAAATAACATTCATAGCTCCATTTAACCTGAGCACAAATATAAATGTAAGAGACTACGTTGTTTTGATCGGTTTTCCGGTAAGAAACCTTCATACGAAGGAGCAATATGGAGTTTTTGTAATCGCTCTGGATAATTCCTTTCTGATGCCGGGTTATGATAATGACAAAGATGAGTCGGACACCGTCACGACGGTAATCGTGGATCAGGATAATATAATACTGTCCTGTGAGGACGGAAACTACATTGATCACACACTGGATTATTTCAAAAGTCAAGTATTCAGGAAAAATGACGATGTGGTATTCATGGACTATGAAATCAGCGGGACTCAATGGAAAATCGTCAACCTGATTCGACGCTCGGTCTATCGAAAGGAAATATTTGGAATGTTGTCGGTTGTGATTTTTCTGATCATTGTGATTACCTGCTTTTTCTGCGTGATTGTGATCTATTATACCAATGGATATATCCGGAACATCCAGAAAATTGCAGAAGGCATTCGGAATTATGGAAAGACTCCGGAAGCAGGAATCAATATTGCCATGGATGAGAAGGATGAACTGTATCAGATCGTGCGTCAATTTCGCAGTATGACGGTTCGTATTACCAGTCTGATCGAAGAACTGCAGCAGAAAAACAGGGATATCCAGGAGGCTTCCCGACGTCAGAAACATGCTGAGATTAAGGCACTGGAGGCACAGATCAATCCACATTTTCTGTATAACACCCTGGATTCTATTAACTGGCGCGCAATTGAAAATGATGAAGAAGAGATCAGCAATATGCTGGGGACTTTGGGCAGCCTTTTGCGGTACAGTGTTTCTAATATTGATATGGTAGTGCTGATGAGAGCAGAAATAGAATGGCTGGGAAAATACATATATCTTCAGAGAGACCGTTTTAACAATTCATTTGACTGTCAGTACGATTTCCCTAAGGAGGTACTGAATTTCCCCATTTACAAGATGCTGCTTCAGCCTATTGTGGAAAATGTGATTCTTCATGCGTTTGAGGATACACGGTCCGGCGGCATGATTTATTTTAAGGCAGATATTATGGAAGACGGGCGGCTCAGAATTTCAATTCGGGACAACGGAAGCGGTATGTCACCGGAAACACTGGAGGAGATTCGTCAGGAGATCCGGGAAAAGAGTGCTCTTAACAGTAAAAGTATTGGTATCAGTAATGTAATCAACCGCTTGTGGATTTATTATCATGACAGAGCGGAGTTGTATGTGAACAGTGTATTGGGACAGGGGTCAGAATTTATTCTCATTATTCCTGATGTGGAGGACAGACAGTTTGACTGAAACAGACAAAGGAGAAAGTATATGAAAACAATCTTGATCGTGGAGGACGAGGTGAGGATCAGAGAAGGGCTAGCCCGGCTGATCAGTAAAATCAATATGGGTTGTAATGTGGTGGGAACGGCAGAGAATGGATATGAAGGGCTTCAGATGATTTCAAGGCTGGAACCGGATATTGTGATCACGGATATACAGATGCCTAAGATGGACGGGCTGAAAATGATTGAACAGGCGAAAGCTCTGGGGGCAGAGTGTGTTTATGTGATTCTCAGCGGATATTCGGAATTTGAATATGCCCGTAAAGGGATTCAAATGGGGGTAAAGGACTATCTGCTGAAGCCTGTGACGATTTCTATGGTAAAGGAACTGCTGGAAAAACTGACAGCGGATGAATCTGAGAGCGAAGAAAGTCAGGATAAAATGTATTCTCAGATTGTACAGGGAATGCTGGATGCAGTGGATAAAAACTGCGGCATGAGTCTCAGCCTGGAGTCTTTTGCTGAAAAATACCATATGACTCCTGAATACATCAGCAATCTGTTTGCTAAAGAAGTGGGTACTTCTTTTTCCAATTATAAAAAAAAGGTGCGCATTGACAGGGCTAAGATATTACTGCTGACGACGGATATGAAAGTATATGAGGTGGCCTGCGCGGTGGGATATCCGGACCAGAAATATTTTTCCCGGGTGTTCAAGGAATATACAGGGGTTTCGGCGAAACAGTTCCCTTTGAAGTATTATCTGGAAGGAAACGAGATAAAGTTACGGAAATAGCAGATACGAAAATAAAAGTTACGGAAATAAAAGACAAGAAAAGACAAGACAAGAAAATAATATATACGAAAATAGATGAATCCGTACACCTTTCTTAAGAAAATGAAATTTTATGGTCTGAAATCGTATGATAAAATAAGACCATCAAAGAAAGGGAGGGCTAAAAAATGAAAAAAACAGCCGCTTTATTATCCATTTCTCTTCTTGCAGCAACCATGGCTCCGATGATGGTCAGCGCTGAAGAGGCTTCACCAGAGGGAAGAACCGAGATCACATTCTGGCATTATATGTCAGAGGACAAGGAAGGAAAGTATGTAAACCAGGCAGTGGAAGAGTTCAACAATTCACAGGATGAGATCTGGGTAAATGCGCAGTATCTTCCGAGAGAAGAACTTATGAAACAGTATACCATTGGTGTGGTTTCAGGAGAACTTCCGGATGTAGGAATGGTTGATAACCCGGATCATAACTCTTATGCATCCATGGGTGTGTTCGAAGACATTACAGATCTTTTCAACAGTACAGAGGGATGTAATTTCCTGGAAGGTTCCATTGGTTCCTGCTATTATGAAGGAAAACTGTATGGTGTACCGTGGGGCAACAACTGTCTTGGTCTTTTCTATAACAAAGATCTGCTGGATGCTGCCGGCGTAGAAGTTCCGACCAACTGGTCCGAGCTGGAAGCAGCCTGTGAGGCATTGACTACGGATACTACATATGGACTGGCAATTTCTGCAATTGGAAATGAGGAAGGTACGTTCCAGTATATGCCATGGCTGTACTCAGCAGGCGGCAGTGTAACAGATATGACTGGCGACGGAGCTGTGAAATCCATGGAATATCTGTACGGACTGATTGAAAAAGGCTACATGTCCAAGGAAGTCATTAAATGGACACAGGCTGACGCAGAGAAACAGTTTGCTTCCGGACAGGCTGCTATGATGATTAATGGACCGTGGCAGTTTGATGGTATCGCAAATGATGCTCCGGATCTGAACTATGGTGTGACACTTGTTCCAAAGGCTGATGATGGAGATTACGCTTCCGTACTCGGCGGAGAGAACATTGGTATCTGTGCAGGCACCGAGCACTTAGATGAAGCATGGACCTTTATTACATGGATCACCAGTGCAGAGAAATCTGCAGATATCTGTTCATCTATCGGACGTTATTCACCGAGATCGGATGTGAATATTCAGGAAATGTTCGCAGATGACCCGCTGAATTCCGCACTTGCTGCTGCAATGGACGGCGCAGTTTCCAGAGGACCTTCACCGGTATGGCCGGAACTGTCTGCAGCAGTATACACAGCTGAGCAGGAGATCTTCACAGGTCAGAAGGATATCCCGACAGCCCTTGCAGATGCTCAGGCTACGATCGATGGTCTTGGTATGGAATAATTATCCGGATCAATTGATATGAACTGATGTGAAAGTCCCATCACTGAAACAATTACGATTGTGATGCGATGGGACTTTTTGTATAAAAAATACGGAAAAGGAGAACCGTTATGCGAAAAATAAAAAAAGATACGGTGCTCGGGTATTGTTTTATTTTGCCTGCCGTCATTTATATGCTGGTATTTATAGGCTATCCAATCATCTATAACTGGCTGATCAGTATGCAGGACGTGACTGCAAAAACACTGGGAAGCCCGGTACGTGATTTTATAGGTTTGGATAATTTTATTACGATTTTTGGCGATGCCACGTTCAGGGCATCTCTGGTACATACATTTGTATATACGATTGGATGTCTGGTGTTCCAGTTCCTGTTCGGATTTATTTTCGCCCTGTTTTTTACAAAGAAATTCAGTCTGGCAAAGCCGATCCGCGGTTTTATCGTAATCAGCTGGATGCTTCCGGTTACTGTTACTGCTCTTGTATTCAAATTTATGTACGCAGACAATGGTATCATCAATACGATTCTTTTGAATCTGCATCTGATTAAAGAACCACTCGGATGGCTGCTGGACGGGAAGATGGCGATGGTGGGTCTGATTATCGCAAACTCCTGGGTAGGTATTCCATTTAATATGCTTCTGCTGACTACAGGATTGAATGAGATTCCGGCAGAAATCTATGAGGCATCTTCCATCGATGGAGCAAATAAGATACAGCAGCTGTTCAGGCTGACAATTCCTCTTTTGAAACAGACAATTCTGTCAGCGCTGGTACTGGGATTTGTACTGACTTTTAAGGTATTTGACTTGGTATATGTTATGACTGGAGGAGGTCCTGTAGATTCTACAGAAGTGCTGTCAACTTATTCTTATAAGCTGTCCTTTCAGATGTTCCATTTCGGAGAAGGTGCGGCAGTAGCAAATGTATTGTTTGTCTGTCTGTTAGCTGTGGCGCTGGTTTATCTGCATGTCAGCTCCAGTGAAGAGTAGGGGAGGTATCGGCAATGAAAAAAATTCATTTAAAAGAAAGACAGAAAAGTATTATTCTGACGATCCTGGCAATTTTGATTGCATGTGTCTTCCTGTTTCCGATCTACTGGATCGTGATCAATTCATTTAAAATTGACAGTGAGATATTTGCGAATCCTCCCACACTGTGGCCGAGAGCCTTTACCCTGGATGCTTACAAGGCACAGCTTAGAAACCTTACGGTAACGTTTAAGAATTCCGTTATCATTGCAGGCGGATCTTTGTGTATTTCTCTGCTGCTTTCCGTTCCGGCTGCTTATGGTCTGGCTAAGTTTAAAGTAAAGGGAACCAAGGTGTTTATGCTGGTATTTCTGATCACGCAGATGCTTCCGGCTTCACTGGTACTGACGCCGCTGTATCTGACCTTTTCCAAGCTGCATCTTCTGAATTCCTATCTGGCGCCGATCCTTTCCACGGCAACGGTATCCATCCCGTTCGTTGTACTGATGCTTCGTCCCAGTTTTATGAATATTCCGACGGAGCTGGTGGAAGCGGCAAAAATTGACGGGTGCAATGCACTTAGCGCATTCCTGCGTGTTGTGGTGCCGATTTCCAAACCGACCGTGGTGACGGCAGCATGTTTCAGTTTTGTATTTGCATGGAATGATCTTGCATATTCCATGACCTTTAATACAAAAGACGCATTTAGGCCTATGACATCCGCAATCTATACCTTTATGAACCAGTATGGTACTCAGTGGAATAAGATTATGGCTTATGGCGTACTGCTGATTCTTCCCTGCTGTATCATCTTTGTGACGATGCAGAAGCACATTGTGGAAGGAATGACAAGCGGATCTGTAAAAGGATAAATGAAAAGATAGGAGATAATTTATTATGGAGATTTTCTGGAAAAAAGACAGTGTATTTGATTATGATGAAGAAAATGGTATTTTGAAATATCATTACGATGCGGAGGAAGTATGGATCCAGCCATGGGGTGCCAACAGCCTGCGTGTCAGAGCGACTAAGATGTCAGAGTTTCCGGATGAAAACTGGGCATTATCCGCTGATGTGGAAAAAATTGTTCCGGAGGTGGACATTCAGGAAGGTTATGCTGCTATCAGGAACGGAAGGATCAGCGCCAAAATTACGAAATATGGAAAGATGACCATATATAATCAGAAAGGAGAAATCCTTCTGGATGAATACTTAAGAAACCGCAAGGATAAGACGGTGGACTACTGCAGTGCGCTTGACATCGATGCGAGAGAGTTCAAGCCGATTATTGGCGGTGATTATCAGCTGACAATGCGTTTTGTGTCCAATCCGGATGAAAAGATTTATGGTATGGGACAGTATCAGCAGCCGTATCTCAATCTGAAAGGAACGGATCTGGAACTTGCCCAGAGAAATTCTCAGGCATCTGTGCCATTCGCGGTATCTTCACTCGGATACGGATTTTTGTGGAATAATCCGGCAGTAGGACGTGTTGTGTTCGGAAAGAATATCACTTCATGGGAAGCATATTCTACAAAAGCACTTGATTACTGGATTACAGCAGGAGATACTCCGGCACAGATCGAAGAGGCTTATGCGGCTGTGTCAGGAACCGTACCCATGATGCCGGATTATGCGATGGGATTCTGGCAGTGCAAATTGCGTTATCAGACGCAGGAAGAGCTTTTGAATGTAGCCCGGGAATATAAGAAAAGAAATCTTCCGATTTCTGTGATTGTCATCGATTATTTCCATTGGCCTCTGCAGGGTGACTGGAGATTTGACCCGGTATACTGGCCGGATCCTGATGCAATGATCCGGGAACTTCAGGAAATGGGCATAGAACTGATGGTATCCATCTGGCCAACGGTTGATTACCGCAGTGAGAATTTTGAAGAAATGCTGGAAAAGGGATATCTGATCCGGTCTGAAAAGGGCTTCCGTATTGTGATGCCTTTCCAGGGAAATACGGTTCATTATGATGCCACCAATCCGGCAGCCAGGGAATATGTATGGCAGAAAGCGAAAAAGAATTACTATGATAAGGGAGTCCGCGTGTTCTGGCTGGACGAGGCGGAGCCGGAATATTCCGTATATGATTTTGAAAATTATCGTTATCATATGGGACCGAATGTACAGATCGGAAATATTTATCCGCTGATGTACGCAAAGACTTTTTATGACGGAATGACAGCGGAAGGGCAGGAAAATATCATTAATCTGCTGCGCTGCGCCTGGGCAGGTTCCCAGAAATACGGAGCGTTGGTATGGTCCGGAGATATTCATTCCAGTTTTGCCAGCCTGAGAAATCAGCTTGCAGCCGGACTGAATATGGGAATGGCGGGAATCCCGTGGTGGACAACGGATATCGGCGGATTCCATGGCGGTAACCCGGATGATCCGGAATTTCAGGAGTTGTTGGTACGCTGGTTCGAGTATGGTACTTTTTGTCCGGTCATGCGTCTCCATGGTGAACGTCAGCCTCTGAAGGAGCCTATGGGAACGGAAGGAGGAGCGGCATGCGTTTCCGGAGCAGATAACGAAGTATGGTCCTTTGGAGAGGAAGCTTACGGAATTCTGACAGACCACCTGTTCCTGAGAGAAAAGATGAAACCATATATTACAGAATTGATGGCAGCCGCCCACGAAAAAGGAACGCCGGTTATGAGACCTCTGTTTTATGATTTCCCGGAAGATGAAAAAGCATGGGAGATTGAAGATCAGTATATGTTCGGCCCGGATGTGATGGTAGCACCTGTTCTGTACGCGGAACAGAGAACCCGTCAGGTGTATATTCCGGAGGGCACCTGGAAGCATCTGTTCACCGGGGAGATGTATGAAGGCGGAAAGGCTTATGAAGTAGACGCTCCGCTTGCCAACATTCCGGTATTTGTGAGAAACAACAGAGAATTCAGCTGATTATCGTTCATGAATCTTACTGGCAGTAAGCCGCCCGTTGCCATATTGTAACAGTGCAGCGGGCGGCTTTTGCATCATGAGGAAGTGTTTTATATTTTTCTGTGATACAAAAAAGCCCTCTTGGCAGGATTCTTTATGATATATAGTAATAATAGACAAAAACAAGAAAAATAAAATGTTGTTTTTGCCAATGGATTTATGAAAAGAAATGCACTTTATTTACAATTAAGGAATCAATGTTATAAGTGTTGTAAGTAATAAAGCCAGGGAGGATACAAGGATGAAATTAACAATTGATAGAATCAGCAACCATGAATCATGGGAAAAGGCAGGAATCAGGCTGCCGGGGTATGATGTATCGGCAGTTTCGGAAAAAGCGAAAAAAGAACCTCAGTGGGTACATTTTGGAATAGGTAATATTTTCCGCGTCTTTATTGGTGGTATTGCAGACGGTCTTCTGGAACAGGGAGTGATGGATCGTGGTATTACCTGTGTGGAGACATTTGATTATGATGTGGTGGACAAAATTTATGAACCGTATGATAACCTGGGATTAAGTGTCATTTTATTCGGGGGTGGAACGAGAGAATATAAAGTGCTTGGCTCATTGGCGGAGGCAATTAAGGCACAGGCATGCGATACGGCACAATGGAAACGATTAAAGGAGGTTTTTGCAAGCCCCTCTCTTCAGCTGGTGTCTTTTACCATTACCGAAAAGGGATATGCTCTGCAGAAGGCAGACGGAACGTGGTTTCCGTTTGTGGAGGCGGATATTCAGAACGGTCCGGAAAAAGCGGTCGGAGCAATGGCGATATTAACTGCCATGCTTTGCGAAAGATATAAGGCGGGGAAATATCCTCTTGCATTAGTTTCGATGGATAACTGTTCTCAGAATGGCGCAATACTTCGCAAGTCGGTGCTGACGATGGCAGAAGAGTGGAAGAAAGCCGGTTTTGTGGATCAGGATTTTCTGGCTTATGTGAGTGACGAAGAAACGGTTGCTTTTCCATGGACCATGATTGATAAAATCACACCGCGGCCAAGTGAGAAAATTGCGGAAGATCTTGAGAAGCTGGGTGTGGAGAATATGCAGCCCGTTATTACGGGAAAGAAGACCTACATTGCCCCGTTCGTGAATGCGGAAAAACCGCAGTATCTGGTGATTGAAGATCATTTCCCGAACAGTCGTCCGGCGCTGGAAAAAGGTTTTGGAGTCTATATGGCTGACAGGGAGACCGTGAATCTTTCTGAGCGTATGAAGGTAACCGTATGTCTGAACCCGGTACATTCTGCTACAGGACCGCTTGGCGTGGCGTTGGGATACGATTTGTTTGCACATATGCTCAATACAGATGCTGACATGATGAAAATGGCTCGTATGGTGGCTTATGACGAAGGACTTCCGGTCGTTCCGGATCCGAAAATACTTTCTCCGCAGGAATTTGTGGATGAACTTTTTAATGACCGGTTCCCGAATGAATATCTGGGAGACACGAATCTTCGGCTTGCGGTAGATGTGTCTCAAATGGTCGGCATCCGTTTTGGCGAGACCATTAAAGCGTATGTGGAAAAATATGGAATCGCTTCAGATCTTACCGCTATTCCGCTGGGAATTGCCGGATGGCTTCGATATATGCTGGCTGTAGATGATGAAGGAAAACCATATGAGCTTGCTCCTGATCCCATGAATGAAGAAATCCAGGAACACTTAAAGGATATTGTTATTGGAAAGCCGGAAACTTTTAAGGAACAGTTGAAACCGATTCTTTCTAATGAACGGATATTCTTTGTAGATATTTACACTACCGGATTAGGCGAAAAAATCGAAACGATGTTCCGCGAAATGATTGCCGGAGAGGGAGCAGTAAAGGCAACCGTACATAAGTACGTATCGGGAAGATAATAAGAACACAAAATAAGAATGAGATGACAGAAATAAAATGACAGAAATAAAATGACGGAAATAAAATAACGGAAATAAAATAACGGAAATAAGATGACAGAAATTCAGTTTTGCCGGAAGAAAAGAATGTATCGGGCAAAAACTGTCTGTAAGAGGAGAGAAGAAGATGAAATTTACAAATGGTTTCTGGCTGATGAGAAAGGAATATGAGCCTGTCTTTGCAGTGGAATATGCCGGTCATGAGATGAATGGCGACAGCCTTGTGGTTTACGGCGTGGCAAAACACATTACAGACCGCGGCGATTGCCTGAATATAGGAATGCTGACAGTGACCTTTACAAGTCCCATGGAGGATGTGATCCATACAGAGGTGACCCATTTTGAGGGAAAAGAAGGGAAACCGGTTCGTCCTGTGATTTATCCAGCAGAACGTACTGTGACGATCACAGAAGATGAGAATGTACTGACCTATCAGAGTGGGGCGGCAAAAGCGGTCATTATGAAGACACCGGGCAAATGGTGTGTGGCGTATTACAGAAATGACAGACTGCTGACCATGTCTGATTACAGAAACATGGCAAGAATGCTGAACAGGAATACCGGAGAAAGCTACATGGTGGAACAGCTCAGTCTGGATGTGGGAGAATACATATACGGCTTGGGAGAACGTTTTACTTCCTTTGTAAAAAACGGTCAGGTGGTGGAAAACTGGAACGAAGACGGCGGTACGGCAAGCGAGCAGGGATACAAATGCATCCCGTTTTATCTCAGCAGCAAAGGCTATGGTATTCTTGTTGATACACTGGGAGAGGTATCTTTTGAGATTGGCAGTGAAAAAGTGGAGGAGGTACAGTTTTCCGTACCCGGAGAAACGATTGGTTATTACGTGATCGCAGGAGATAACCCTAAAGATACCGTTTCCAGATACTGTGAACTGACGGGCAAACCGGCACTTCCGCCGGCATGGTCCTTTGGTCTCTGGCTGACGACCTCGTTTACCACAAACTATGACGAAGAAACCACCAGCAGTTTTATTCAGGGAATGGCAGACAGGGGAATCCCGCTGCATGTATTTCATTTTGACTGCTATTGGATGCGTGCTTACCGGTGGTGTGATTTTATCTGGGATCCGGATACCTTCTCTGATCCGGAGGGAATGCTGAAACGTTATCATGACAGGGGATTGAAGATTTGTGTATGGATCAATCCTTATATTGGCCAGATGTCCTGTCTGTTTAAAGAAGGAAAAGAAAATGGCTATCTTCTGAAGAAAAAGGATGGATCTGTATGGCAGACGGATCTTTGGCAGCCGGGTATGGCTCTGGTGGATTTTACAAATCCGGATGCAGTTTCCTGGTATCAGGGCAAACTGAAAGCACTTCTGGATATGGGAGTAGACTGCTTTAAGACAGATTTTGGCGAAAGAGTTCCGGTAACGGATATTCAGTGGTTTGATGGCTCTGATCCGGTGGATATGCATAATGCATATACTTATTTGTACAACAAAGCCGTATTTGAACTGCTGGAACAGGAAAAGCAGAAAGGAAATGCCGTTTTATTTGCCCGTTCCGCAACCGTGGGCGGACAGCAGTTTCCGGCGCACTGGGGCGGTGACTGCTCTGCAACCTACAGCTCCATGGCAGAAACACTGCGCGGCGGACTTTCTCTGTCCTGCGGCGGATTTGGATTCTGGAGCCATGATATCAGCGGATTTGAGCAGACTGCTTCCCCGGATATCTACAAGAGATGGTGCCAGTTTGGACTTCTGAGTTCACACAGCCGTCTGCATGGAAGCTCCTCTTACCGTGTTCCGTGGCTGTTCGATGAGGAGTCCTGCGTTGTTCTGAAGGAAATGGTGGAATTGAAATGCCGCCTGATGCCGTATCTGTATCAGATGGCAGTGGTTTCCTCAGAAACAGGTGTGCCTGTGATGCGCCCGATGTTTATGGAGTATCCGGATGACAGGACCTGCCTGCCGCTGGATATGCAGTATATGATGGGTGACAGTCTTCTGGCTGCTCCTGTTTTCCGGGAAAATGGAGAAGTGGAATACTATCTGCCGAAAGGCAAATGGTACAACCTGATGACAGAAGAACTCTGTGAAGGAGAAAGATGGTATACCCGGACCTTCGATTATCATACAATGCCTCTGATGGTGGCACCGGGCAGGATTCTTGCTCTTGGAAGCTGCAGTACAAAACCGGATTACGATTATGCAGCAGGTGTGACCCTGGCAGTTTCCTGGCTGGCAGACGGAGAACGGGCAAAGGTGACAGTTCCGGATCTTGCCGGAAAACCGGTGATGAGCGCAGAGGCTGTCAGATGCGGACAGGAGATCACCGTGACGGTACAGGGCGGCGATGGAAGCTGGCAGACAAAGGCGCTCTGGGATAAAGATGCTGTGGTTCGCAGAGAAGGCAATCAGGCTGTAATCGCATTAAGTAAATGATACAAAAAGAATTTGTGGCATGAGTAGCAGAAAAGGATATGCTGAAGAAGCTCGTTACAACTTCTTCAGCATATGTTTGTTTATAGAAGTGATTGTTTTGTTTGAAGCAAAAATGTATAATAATACATAATACTATTAAGAGATAATAACTGCGGCATTACGAAACTACAGGGGGTACAGGTAAATGGGACTTTTTGTAAATACGGACAATAGTGCTTTTCAAATGATGGTATGACCAGAATACCGAGACAGCATTTATTCCCAATGAAGAGATTCGCCAGGAACTGATAAAAGCAACAAGAAGGAGAAGAATATTTATGGAAAGCGGATTGAAAGAAAAAATACTCGGCACAGAGCTTCTTCCCTCACAGGTGGCTCTGTTTTATCTGGGCCAGGTTGGATTTATCCTGAAATACCAGGGAAAATATCTGATGATAGACGGCTATCTTTCTGATTATGTGGACAGAAACTTCAGCTCGGATCTGGTACAGTGGAAACGGCTGTATCCGTCCCCCATCCGGCCGGAAGAACTGGATTTTCTGGATTATGTTTTCTGCACCCATACCCATTGCGACCATGCGGATCCCGACACATTGAAAGCAGTGAAAGCCTGCAGTCAGAAAGCTGTTTTTATGGGCTGCGCATCGGTGTGCAGCGCGCTGAAGGAATATGGTATCCCTGCGGAGCGAATCTGCAAAATAAAGGCAGATGAGGAAATGCTTCTGGAAGGAAATATCCGCGTGACCGGTGTACCGGCGGCTCATGAAGAATTGCATCCCGACGGGGAAGGCGGCTATGAAGAGACAGGTATTCTGTTTGCGCTGGGAGAGAAAAAAATTTTTCATTCCGGAGACTGCTGTCCTTATGACGGGCTGGAGCAGAGGATACAGAACTGTGATGCTTTAATACTTCCAGTCAATGGAAGAGATTATTACCGCACTTATGTTAAAGATATTATTGGCTGCTTTGACAGTGTGGAGGCAATAACGATTGCAAGGAATACCCATGCCGGATTACTGATGCCGGTACACTGGGATTTGTACGAAGTCAATTCTGTGAATCCCGGAATTTTTGCAGATGCGATTCACAGACTGGCGCCTTCACTGCCCTATCATATCTTTGTGCCGGGAGAACGATATATCCTGGCATAAGAAGGATGCCCGTAGAAGTATATCCCGCAGTTGCATATTATTTTGCATTATGATAAGATGAAAATACTTACAGACATGGGTGAATGAAGCAGAGATGCCAAAAAGAGGTTGACTTTATGAGTTATTGTTTTGACGGAAGAGTGCGTTACAGCGAGATTGGAGAGAACGGATGCCTGACTTTGCCGGGGATCCTGAATTATTTTCAGGACTGCAGTATTTTTCATTCGGATGCAGTTCATCAGGGAGTAAATATTCTAAAGGACAGGAAAAGGCTCTGGGTCCTTTCCTCCTGGCAGGTAGTTGTTGACAGATATCCGAAGCTTGGAGAGCATATTGAGACGGCCACATGGCCATATGATTTTAAAGGGTTTATGGGGATGCGTAATTTTACCATGAAGACGGCGGAGGGCGAGATGCTTGCCTATGCCAATACATTCTGGACACATCTGGACGCAGAGACAGGACTTCCTTTGAAACTGACAGAGGAAGATACAGCAGGATATATAAAAGAAGAAAAGCTGGCTATGGATTATGCACCGCGTAAAATCCGGATTCCTGAGAATTTCAGGGAAGAAGAAAGTTTCACGGTTCAGAAGCACCATCTGGATACCAATCATCATGTAAATAACTGCCAGTATATCCGCATGGCAGAGGATTATCTGCCCGAGGGATTTCTGGTACGCCAGATGAGAGCGGAATACAAAAAACAGGCAAGGCTGTGCGATGTAATCTGTCCGAAGATCCGTGAGGAAGAGGGCAGAGTAACCGTAGTTCTGGATACAGAACAGCAGGAAGCCTATGCAGTGGTGGAATTTACCGGAACAAACAAAGAATAAAGAAAATGCAGAAGAAATACCAGGCGAATGGTATAGTGAGCGCCTGCGTGGAAAAGGAGACAAAACGATGCTGGAAAAATTAAAAGAAGAAGTATACAGAGCGAACATGGAACTGCCGAAATACGGTCTGGTAACATTTACATGGGGAAATGTCAGCGGAATTGACAGGGAAAAAGGCCTCTTTGTTATCAAACCAAGCGGTGTAGACTACGACAAACTGAAACCGGAAGATATGGTAGTGGTGGACCTGGAAGGAAATAAAGTAGAGGGAGAATACAATCCGTCCTCTGACACCCCAACTCATGTGGTACTTTATAATGCATTTCCCAATATCGGTGGAATCGTTCATACACATTCCTCCTGGGCGACAAGCTGGGCACAGGCGGGACGCGCGATCCCATGCTACGGAACCACCCATGCAGATTACATTTATGGCGAAGTTCCCTGCGTACGCAATCTGACAAAAGAAGAAATTGAGGAAGCTTACGAAAAGAATACCGGTATTCTGATCGCAGATTATTTTAAAGACAAAGACTATGAAGCAGTTCCGGCTGTTCTCTGTAAAAATCATGGACCGTTTACCTGGGGCAAAGATGCTCACGAAGCGGTACATAATGCAGTTGTCCTTGAGGAAGTGGCTAAAATGGCTACCCGCTGTGAACAGATTAATCCGGATGTGAAGCCGGCGCCGCAGGAACTTCAGGATAAGCATTATTACAGAAAACATGGTGCAAACGCATATTACGGACAGATTAAGAAATAACGCAGACATATTTGTTTGCCGGTAAATGAAATATCATATGTGAATGTTTATGGAGGAACATCCGCATATGATATTTTTTTGCAAAATCACAGAAAATAATTTATAATGAGGGAAAATATCCACAACGGTTTTGCGGTGATTATTGCAGGATTCCCTGTTAATTTAAGGAGGAAAAATAATGCATTATGCGATTTCTGATATTCACGGATGTTATGATGAATTTATGGAGCTTCTGAAATTGATCCATTTTTCAGACAGGGACGAGCTTTTTGTTCTGGGTGATGTAATCGACAGAGGACCGAAACCTGTGGAAGTTCTGCAGTTTATGTCCATGCAGCCAAATGTGATTCCACTGGTGGGAAATCATGAATATATTGCAATGAAAGTTCTTCCGGGACTTCTTCAGGAGGTGCGTGAGGAGAACTGCGAAAAAATTCTGACGATGGATTTTCTGAAAGGGTGTCAGTTGTGGTTTGAGGATGGCGGCAAGATTACAGCAGATGCGTTTCGAAGCCTTTCGTTGGAAGAACAGGAAGATCTGCTGGATTATATGCAGGATTTTTCTGTGTACGAGGAAGTAACGGTGTGCGGCAGGGATTATATTCTTGTGCATTCTCTGCCGGGTGATTACCGGAATGCACAGAAACAGGATTATGTTCTGGAAGAAATCCTGTTTTCCAGACCTGATTTCACAGGAGACTGGAAAGGTGATGTGACATATATTCTCGGACATACCCCGACTTTTAAAATCGGAGAAGAATATGCAGGGAAGATTTATGTACATGATCAGCTTGTAGATATTGACTGTGGATGTGTGGCAGGGCATAATCTGGGAGCTTATTGTCTTGAGACAGGTGAGATGTTTTATGTACCGAGGAAATGAATTTTCAAACACACTCTACAGCAAAATAAAAATTCCAATCGCTTATGTTCTGTGATATAATGTTTCAACAGATTTTTGCATTAAAACTAACAAATGAATGATTTATGGTAAGAAATCATCCGGAGGATTATTTATGATTATATTAGGGAAAAAACAGGTTCTGACAGTAGTCAGAATTGTGGAATTCGGCATATATCTGGCAGAAGACAAAACTGCGGCTCCTGAGGAGCGAGTTCTTCTCCCCGGGAAGCAGGTACCGGCAGGGACAAAGGAAGGCGACAGTCTTGAGGTGTTCATTTACAAAGATTCCAAAGACCGTCTGATCGCCACGACCAATAATCCCATGCTTCAGGTAGGGCAGACTGCAGTTCTGAAAGTGAAACAGGTCACAAAGATCGGAGCATTTCTGGACTGGGGGCTGGAAAAAGACCTTCTTCTTCCGTATCATGAACAGGTTTTGCGTGTGAGGGAAGGTGAGGAATGCCTGGTGGCTCTTTATGTGGACAAGAGCAGCCGTCTGTGTGCAACCATGAAGGTTTATCCGTATCTTTCTACCAGAACGCCGTATAATATTGGTGATGAGGTCAAGGGACGCGTATATCAGATCAGTGAGAGATTTGGAGTGTTTGTTGCGGTAGATGATAAATATTCCGCACTGATTCCTGCACGGGAAGCCCAGGGAAAATACCGCCCCGGAACAATTCTGGATCTTCGTGTTACCGAGGTAAAAGAAGATGGTAAAATGAATGTTACCGACCGTCAGAAGGCATACATCCAGATTGAAGAAGACGCAGAAAATGTTCTTTCCGTCATTGAGGAATTTGCCGGTGTGCTGCCGTTTGATGATAAAGCCTCTCCACAGGTCATCCAGAGAGAATTTGGCCTGAGCAAGAATGCATTCAAGCGTGCGGTGGGTCATCTTCTGAAGGAAGGAAAAATAGAAATAAAAGACAGACGTATCTATAAAAAATAAAGCAGCTGTTCTGACAGAAATCGTCTGGTAACTGCAGAACAGCAATGAGATAACAGGAGAGATATTTTGAATTTTACACATCTTCATGTCCATACAGAATACAGCCTTTTGGACGGCTCAAATAAAATAAAAGAATATGTATCCAGAGTGAAGGAACTGGGCATGGACAGTGCGGCAATCACTGATCATGGCGTCATGTATGGTGTGATTGATTTTTACCGTGCTGCCAGAGATGCCGGGATTAATCCGATTCTCGGATGCGAGGTTTATGTGGCGCCCGGATCCCGATTTGACAGAGAAGTGGGCAGCGGTGATGACCGTTATTATCATCTGGTTCTCCTGGCAGAAAATAATCAGGGTTACAGCAACCTGATGAAAATCGTATCCAAGGGCTTTGTGGAAGGATTTTATTACAAACCGAGGGTAGATCTGGAAATACTGGAAAAATATCACGAAGGAATTATTGCTCTCAGTGCCTGTCTTGCCGGTGAGGTGGCGAAATATCTTACCAGAGGCATGTATGAGGACGGGAAGGCAGCAGCTCTGCGATATCAGGATATTTTTGGAAAAGGCAATTTTTTCCTGGAACTTCAGGACCATGGAATTCCGGAGCAGCAGAATGTGAACCAGCAGCTTCTGCGTATGCATCAGGAGACAGGAATCGAACTGGTTGCCACTAATGATGTGCATTATACCTATGCGGAGGATGCGCAGCCTCACGATATTCTTCTCTGCCTTCAGACCGGCAAAAAGCTTGCAGATGAGGACCGCATGCGTTATGAGGGCGGTCAGTATTATGTGAAATCTCCGGAAGAAATGGCACAATTATTTCCCTATGCGCTGGAGGCTCTTGAGAATACGCACAAGATTGCACAGCGCTGTCATGTGGAAATCGAATTTGGTGTGACCAAGCTTCCGAAATATGATGTTCCTGACGGATATACATCCTGGGAGTATCTGAATAAGCTCTGTTTTGAGGGTCTGGAACGTCTGTACCATCCGGTGACGCAGGAACTGAGAGAACGTCTGGAGTATGAATTATCCACGATCAAAAACATGGGGTACGTGGATTATTTCCTTATTGTATGGGATTTTATCAAATATGCCCGCGACAATGATATTATGGTGGGGCCGGGACGTGGTTCCGCAGCGGGAAGCCTTGTGGCGTATACGCTGGGGATCACACAGCTTGATCCGATCAAATATGACCTTCTGTTTGAGCGTTTCCTGAATCCGGAACGAGTGTCCATGCCGGATATTGACGTGGATTTCTGCTTTGAACGCCGACAGGAAGTCATTGATTATGTTGTCCGCAAATACGGCAAGGATCGTGTGGTACAGATTGTTACTTTCGGTACTCTGGCGGCCCGTGGAGTGATCCGTGATGTGGGCCGTGTTCTGGATATGCCGTATGCTCAGGTGGATACCATTGCCAAAATGATTCCTCAGGAGCTGAACATTACCATTGACAAAGCACTGGAAATGAATCCGGAGCTGCGTAAGGCTTATGAGGAACAGGAGGATGTTCATTATCTCATCGATATGGCGAAGCATCTGGAGGGACTGCCCCGTCATACGTCCATGCATGCTGCGGGTGTTGTTATCAGCCAGAAGGATGTGGATGAATATGTTCCGCTTTCCCGGGCGCAGGACGGTTCCATTACCACACAGTTTACCATGACGACTCTGGAGGAACTGGGACTTCTGAAAATGGATTTCCTGGGACTTCGGACATTGACGGTTATCCAGAATGCGGTAAGACTGATTGAAAAAGATACGGGCGCTCATCTGGATATGCAGTTTATTGATTATAATGACAAAAAAGTTCTGGATTCCCTTGGAACCGGCCGTTCAGACGGTGTGTTCCAGCTGGAAAGTGCGGGCATGAAGAACTTTATGAAAGAGCTGAAGCCTCAGAGCCTGGAGGATGTAATTGCGGGTATTTCCCTGTATCGTCCGGGCCCGATGGATTTCATTCCTCAATACATTCGCGGCAAAAATCGTCCGGATACGATCCGTTATGACTGCCCGCAGCTGGAACCGATTCTGAAGCCGACTTACGGCTGTATCGTATATCAGGAACAGGTAATGCAG
Organism: uncultured Blautia sp.; assembly: GCA_945864225.1. Classification (GTDB taxonomy): domain Bacteria; phylum Bacillota; class Clostridia; order Lachnospirales; family Lachnospiraceae; genus Blautia_A. Next base: position 18,973 of record CAMBAL010000017.1, read on the forward strand.
ATTGTGCGGAATCTGGCGGGATATACCCTTGGACGAAGTGACCTGGTGCGCCGTGCCATGTCCAAGAAAAAAGCCTCCGTCATGGAGAAAGAGCGGCAGAATTTTGTTTACGGAAATCCGGAAGAGGGAGTTCCGGGCTGTATTGCCAACGGAATTTCGGAAAAGACAGCGAATAAGATTTATGACGATATGACGGATTTCGCCAAATATGCGTTTAACAAGTCTCATGCGGCGGCTTATGCAGTGGTTTCTTATCAGACTGCTTTTCTGAAATACTATTATCCGGTGGAATTTATGGCTGCGCTTATGACGTCCGTCATTGAAATGCCGAACAAAGTTGCAGAGTATATTCTGGTCTGCCGTCAGATGGGAATCAAAATTCTTCCTCCGGATATCAACTGCGGGGAATATGGATTTTCCGTGGATAACGGCTGTATCCGATATGGCTTGTCTGCAATCAAGAGTGTTGGAAGACCGGTCATCGAAGCGCTTGTTCAGGAACGGAAAGAACGGGGAGAGTACCGTTCTCTCAAAGATTTTATCGAACGCATGACGCAGAGCATGAATAAACGTGCCATTGAGAATTTTATCAAGGCTGGTGCGCTTGACTGTCTTGAGGGAAATCGCCGTCAGAAGATGACAGTCTACACACAGATTGTGGACAGTATCAATCAGGACAAAAAGCATTCCATGGCAGGACAGCTCAGTCTGTTTGACATTGCCAGTGAGGAGAATAAGAAGGAATTTGAGATCCGCATGCCCAATGTGGAGGAATACGACAAAGAGGAACTTCTTGCTTTTGAAAAAGAAGTTCTGGGTATTTATCTAAGCGGACATCCTCTGGAAAAATACCGAAGTGCCATGGAAAAAACCATCACTGCGAAGTCCACAGATTTTCAGCAGGATGAAGAAACCGGATATCCTCATGTGATGGATGGACAGAAAGTCATCATCGGCGGTATGATTACGGATAAAACCATCAAATATACGAAAAATAATAAAGTCATGGCATTTCTTACTGTGGAGGATCTGGTGGGAACTGTGGAAGTTGTTGTTTTCCCGAGAGATTATGAGAAATGGCAGACGATGATTGGCGAAGAAGCCCGGGTATTTATCCAGGGCCGTGTTTCAGCAGAGGATGACAAAGCCAGCAAGATGATTTTGGAAAAGGTTCGTTCCTTTGATGACATTCCTAAGGAATTGTGGTTCCAGTTCCGTGACCGGGAAGAATACGCCGAAAAAGGTCCGCAGCTTCTGGAGGAACTCCGCAGATATCCGGGCGGGGACAGCGTTGTGATCTATCTGCGTGATGTAAAGGCCATGAAGAAGCTTCCGGTTGGTTATCAAGTACAAATTCAGGATTCCTGGGTCAATGAAATGAAGAAAAAATATGGAAGTTCCAATGTTAAAGTTGTGGAAAGAGTATTGAAAAACTTTTAAAAATGCTATACACTATATCCGAATATGTGTACTATTGGAAGTTTCAGCAGCCCGGCAGAGGGGCGGCTGGCTGACAGAATGAAAAGATGGAGGACAAAATTATGGCAGATAACAAAATTAAGACCATTGGTGTACTGACCAGTGGTGGTGATGCACCTGGTATGAATGCCGCGATCCGTGCCGTTGTAAGAAGAGGATTAGCTCAGGGCCTGAATGTAAAGGGTATTCTGAAGGGATATAATGGATTATTAAATGAAGAAATTATTGATATGACTGCCAAAGATGTTTCAGATACCATTGAACGCGGCGGTACTATCCTGTATACTGCACGATGCGCAGAATTCCGTACACTGGAAGGACAGCAGAGGGGTGCAGAAATCTGCAAAAAACATGGAATCGACGGTCTGGTAGTCATTGGTGGTGACGGTTCTTTTGCAGGTGCACAGAAACTGGCAAACCTTGGAGTAAACACTATCGGTGTTCCTGGAACCATCGACCTGGATATCGCATGTACAGAGTATACCATCGGATTTGATACAGCAGTAAATACCGCTATGGAAGCCATCGATAAAGTACGTGATACTTCTACTTCTCATGAGAGATGCAGTATCATCGAGGTTATGGGACGCGGCGCCGGCTATCTTGCACTGTGGTGCGGTATTGCCAATGGAGCAGAAGACGTACTGATTCCGGAGAAATATGATTATGATGAACAGAAGCTGATCAATAACATCATCGAGAGCCGTAAGCGCGGTAAGAAACATCATATCATCATTAATGCAGAAGGTATCGGACATTCTGAGGCAATGGCAAAACGTATTGAAGCAGCAACCGGTATTGAGACCCGTGCTACGATTCTCGGACACATGCAGCGTGGTGGTAACCCGACATGTAAGGACAGAGTATACGCATCCATGATGGGAGCTATGGCTGTAGACCTTCTTGTTGCAGGCAAGAGCTGCCGTGTAGTAGGATACCGTCACGGTGAATTTGTAGATTTTGATATTAATGAGGCGCTGGCTATGAGCAAGAACGTGGATCCGTTCATGTGGGAAGTTAACCAGTCTCTTTCTCATAATTACAATAAATAATAATGTATCAGAAATTTATCAGCAGATTACGTAAGATGACAACTGCCCAGGTAATTACCTGCGGCTTTGCAGTACTGATTCTGATAGGAGGGATCATTCTCCGGATGCCGTTCTGTACGGCTCCGGGGCAGAGTACCTCTTTTACAGATGCTGTTTTTGCAGCAACGACATGTATCTGTGTTACCGGACTTGTGACTGTCACAACGGCGACACACTGGACTCTGGCCGGCAAGATCGTGATGCTTATTCTCATACAGATAGGCGGGATCGGATTTATTGCGTTTGCCAGTATTATTTTTATTACTCTGCGCAAAAAAATCTCCATGCGCAGCAGAAAAATGATACAGGAATCCTACAATCTTGATCAGATGTCCGGTCTTGTGACTCTGGTAAAGAAAGTCGTTGCGTGTGTGTTCGGCGCTGAGGCGATCGGCGCTGTGTGTTATGCATTTTGTTTCATACCGGAGTTTGGTTTGGTGAAAGGAATCTGGCAGTCTGTTTTCACTTCCGTATCTGCTTTCTGCAATGCAGGTGTCGATATTCTTGGTGAAAACAGCCTTATGCCCTATGTGGATGATCCGGCAGTCAATTTTATCACGATTATGCTGATTATCACAGCCGGTCTGGGATTCATTGTCTGGTGGGATGTGGCGGACAAAATCAGGAAGGTTTTCCGAAGAGAGCTTTCTGTTCATCGGGTATTTCGCAGCCTGCGTCTTCACAGCAAGCTGGTTCTTACGACTACAGCAGTTCTTGTGCTGGGCGGAACCGTTCTTATCTTTCTCTTTGAGTACAACAATCCCCGAACTATGGCGCATATGCCGCTCTGGCAGAAACTTATGGCATCTCTTTTTCAGTCAGTTACCACCAGAACAGCAGGTTTTCTGACAATCGATCAGGCGGCTTTTTCCGGTGCATCGGTGCTTTTATGTCTGTTTTTAATGTTTATCGGCGGTTCCCCCATGGGAACAGCTGGCGGAATGAAGACCACGACAGTTGCAGTGATGTTTTTGAATGTGGTATCCAATCTCCGGGGGAAGGAAGATGTGGAATTTCGTCACAGAAGAATCCGCAGTCATTATATCCGTTCAGCAGTTGTGATTATGGGAACGGGATTCGGAATTCTTCTTATGATGAGTATGCTTTTGGCAGCAGCAATGCCGGAAACATCTCTTATTGATATTGTTTATGAAATTACATCTGCCATTGCAACGGTGGGGTTGTCCAGAGGGCTGACATCCAGGCTTACTTTGGCAGGCAAATGGATTGTGATTCTGACCATGTATCTGGGAAGAATCGGACCGATGACTCTTGGCATGGCAGTGGTTGTCCGGGCACAGAAGCGTTCGGAGAAGGCGCAGCTGGCAGCTGAGGATATCATGATTGGATAAACCTGTAAGGAGAAGATATGAAAGATAAATCGTTTGCGGTGATCGGCCTGGGACAGTTTGGTATGACACTGGCTACTACACTGGCGGAGAGTGACAACGATGTCCTGGTGATTGACGATAAGGAAGAAAATATTCAAGAAATTTCAGAAAAAGTGACATATGCGGTCAGGGCCGATGTACGGGAACCGGGAATTCTGGAAACTCTTGGTGTTCAGAACGTGGATGTGGCAATTATTGCAGTCGCTGAAAACATGGAAGCCAGCATTATGGCTACCATGCAGGCTAAGGACTTGGGAGTTCCTTATGTTATGGCGAAGGCAATGAACAGTCTGCACGGAAGGATTCTCAGCAAGATCGGAGCGGATAATGTAATCTATCCGGAGCAGTCCATGGGTCTGCGAGTTGCGAAGAATCTGATGTCCGGCGGATTTCTTGATATTTTTGAACTTTCTTCGGAGTTCAGTATTGCCGAGTTCCGCATACCCGAGAAGTGGGTGGGAAAAACCCTCAGTTCTCTTAAGGTTCGTGAGAAACATAAGATTAATGTCATCGGTATTAAGAAGAATGATGAAGTGCGTGTGGATTTGAATCCGGAGGAAAAATTGCCGGATGAATGTACTTTGATCGCAGTTGGAAAAAATAAAGATCTGAATCAGACCCATTCATTCTGAATACCAGGAAGAAAAGCAGAGGATCATTTATGATTACCAGTTTGAATAATGAACAGGTAAAGAATATTATACAGTTGAATCAGAAGACAAAAGCCCGGAAAAAACAAGGGCTTTTTGTTGCAGAAGGAAGGAAAATGTTCGCAGAGGCACCCCGTGACTGGATTTCAAGAGTTTATGTGACGGAGAGTCTGTCTGAAGACGAGGAACTGATGGAGCATGTACGGGAACTGCCGTATGAAATCGTGGCGGATGGAGTTTTCCGACAGATGAGTGATACGCTGACTCCACAGGGAATCCTTACCGTTCTGAAAACACCGTCTTATACATTGGAAGATATTTTTCGCAAAGAGCATCCGTTTGTGATGGTGCTGGAGGACCTGCAGGACCCGGGAAATGCGGGGACGATTTTTCGGACAGGAGAAGGGGCAGGTGTGGATGGAATTCTTCTTACAAAAACCTGTGTGGATGTGACAAATCCGAAGGTTATCCGTTCCACCATGGGTTCTGTGTACAGAATGCCTTTTCTATATGTGGAAGATGTGGTATCATTAAAAGAGAGTTTTTGTGAAAAAAATATCCGCACATATGCAGCTCATCTGAAGGGTAAAAACTTTTATGATGGGGAAGACTATCGGGGAGGAACCGCGTTTCTGATCGGAAACGAGGGGAATGGACTGAGTGAAGAGGCGGCCTCGGCAGCGGACTGTCTGATAAAAATTCCCATGTGCGGCAGAGTGGAATCTCTCAATGCTGCGATGGCAGCAGGAATTCTGATGTATGAAGCAGCGCGTCAGCGCAGGAACTGAGAGAGGTGCAGTTCCATGAAGAAATTCATCATTACATCTGAATGAGTTTTATCAGATGATGATGGAAATGTCTGGCAGAGCATATACGGGAAGGGGGAATTTTATGGATCCGTTCATATGGCTCGCAATACTTGCGGTATTACTGGTCACAGAAGCGATTACGGCAGGACTGACAACCATCTGGTTTGCCGGAGGTGCACTTGTGGCGGCAGTTGCGTCCTATTTCGGGGCAGGACTGATTACTCAGCTGATGCTGCTTTTGTGTGTATCACTGGTGCTTCTGATTTTTACAAGACCGGCTGCAGTGAAGTTTATGAACAAAGGTGTAACAAAAACCAATGCAGAGAGCCTGATCGGCAGAAAAGCCGTTGTCATTCAGACGATTGACAATCTGGCACAGACCGGACAGGTGAGAATCAGTGATATTGAGTGGATGGCAAGAACGGCTTCTGATGGTATTGTAATCCCGGAAAATGCAGTTGTTATGGTAAAAGAAATACAGGGTGTAAAATTAATTGTTGAAGAAGTACAGGAGGGTTAAGTGATGGGAAAAGGTATTTTTGTTATTATTTTATTGGTACTTTTGCTGTGGATTCTGGCATCGTGCATCAGAATCGTGCCGCAGGCCTATGCGGTTGTTTTGGAACGCCTTGGCGCATACCGTGCTACGTGGAACACAGGTATTCACTTTAAGGTTCCGTTTATTGAGCGTGCAGCTAGAAAAGTCAACCTGAAGGAACAGGTCGTAGATTTTCCGCCGCAGCCGGTGATTACCAAGGATAATGTTACTATGCAGATCGATACAGTGGTATTTTTCCAGATCACAGATCCCAAGCTGTATGCTTACGGTGTGGAAAATCCAATCATGGCAATCGAAAATCTTTCTGCGACTACACTCCGTAACATTATTGGTGATATGGAACTGGATGAAACTCTGACTTCCCGTGAGGTGATCAATACCAAGATGCGCGCATCTCTGGATGTTGCCACAGATCCGTGGGGAATCAAAGTGAATCGTGTGGAATTGAAGAATATTATTCCTCCGGCAGCTATTCAGGATGCCATGGAGAAACAGATGAAAGCAGAACGTGAGCGCCGTGAGGCGATTCTGATCGCAGAAGGTGAGAAGCGGTCTACCATTCTTGTGGCAGAAGGTAAGAAACAGTCTGCAATTCTTGATGCGGAAGCAGAGAAACAGGCAGCGATCCTTCGTGCGGAGGCTCAGAAGGAGCGTATGATCAAAGAAGCGGAAGGTCAGGCAGAAGCAGTGCTGAAAGTACAGAAGGCAACCGCAGAAGGTATCCGTATGATCAAGGAAGCCGGTGCAGATCAGTCGGTTCTTACGCTGAAGAGTCTGGAGGCCTTTGCAAAAGCTGCTGACGGCAAGGCAACGAAGCTGATCATTCCGTCAGATATTCAGGGAATCGCAGGTCTTGCGGCATCTCTGAAAGAAATTGTTAAGGATGAGGAAAAATAATATAGAACCACAGAGGAGGAGATTATTATGAATTTAAAAGGACGGAATTTCCTGACACTGAAAGATTACACACCGGAGGAAATCGTATATCTTCTGGATTTGTCTGCAGATTTGAAGGCTAAGAAAAAAGCCGGTGAACTGCATGAGTATTACAAAGGCAAAAATATTGCACTGATTTTTGAAAAAACCAGTACCAGAACACGCTGTGCCTTTGAAGTGGCAGCACATGATCTGGGCATGGGAAGCACATATCTGGATCCGACAGGTTCTCAGATCGGCAAGAAAGAGAGTATTGCTGACACGGCGAGAGTTCTTGGAAGAATGTTTGACGGTATTGAATATCGCGGATTTGGACAGGAAATCGTGGAAGAACTTGCGAAACATGCGGGTGTTCCTGTATGGAACGGTCTGACCAATGAATATCATCCGACTCAGATGCTGGCCGATATGCTGACCATTCGCGAGCATTTCGGCAGACTGGAAGGAATCCGTCTGGTTTATATGGGTGATGCCCGCTACAATATGGGAAATTCCCTGATGGTAGCTTGTTCCAAGCTTGGCATGCATTTTACCGCATGCACGACGAAGAAATATTTCCCGAATGAAGAACTGGTTGCACAGTGCCAGGAATGGGCGGAGGCTTCCGGCGGTTCTGTCACTCTGACAGAGGATGCGATGGAAGGAACCAGAAATGCGGACGTGATCTATACGGACGTATGGGTTTCCATGGGTGAGCCGGACGAAGTATGGGAAGAAAGAATCCGTGAGCTGACACCATATAAAGTTACGAAGGAAATCATGGCAAATGCCGGAGAAAATGCAATTTTCCTGCACTGTCTGCCTGCATTCCACGATCTGAAGACAAAGATCGGCAAGGAAATGGGAGAGCGCTTCCAGCTTACTGATATGGAAGTAACGGATGAGGTATTTGAGTCTGCGCAGTCAAAAGTTTTTGATGAGGCAGAGAACCGTATGCATACCATCAAAGCGGTAATGGTGGCAACTTTGGGTGAGCCGGAGAGATGATGACAGAGATGAAATTTGACGAAAAGACAATTTCAGATGCGATACATACGAAATGGGCGGGTAAAACCGTCCATTTTGTGGAAGAAGTGGATTCTACCAATGAGTGGGCGAAGAAACTGGGAAAAGACGGTGCAGAGCACGGCACTCTTGCAGTGGCGGATTATCAGTCGGCAGGCAAGGGACGTCTCGGTCGGAGATGGACGGCACCTTCCGGAAGCTGTGTTACCATGAGTATCCTTCTTCGACCGGATTTTGAACCTCAGTATGCGCCTATGCTGACGGTTGTGATGGGCTTGTCTGTTGCGCAGGCGGCTCAGAAAATAGGTGTGGAGACGCTGATTAAATGGCCGAATGATGTGGTGGTTTCCCGAAAGAAAATCTGCGGAATTCTCACAGAAATGAGCGTTGAGGAAGGTAATATCCGATATGTGGTGAGTGGAGTGGGAATCAATGTGAATCTGGATACGATTCCGGATGAACTGGCAGACAAAGCGACCTCTCTTTATCTGGAGACAGGGAAGAAGTTTGACAGGAATGAGATGATCGCATACGTAATGGAAGCTTTTGAACAGAATTACGAAAAATTTGCAAAAACCTGTGACCTGACTTTTTTGCAGGAAGATTATAATCGTATGCTGGCAAACCTGGGACAGCCGGTGCGTGTGCTGGATCCGATTACTCCTTATGAAGGGATTGCCCGGGGAATTGATGAGAAGGGTGAGCTGATCGTAGAGAAGACGGACGGTACGAGGATATGTGTCAGTGCCGGGGAAGTATCGGTACGCGGATTATACAGCTATGTGTGAGAAATGAGGAGTCATCGGTATGCGGATTATACCGTTATGTGTGAGAGATAAGAAGCCATCGGTGCGTGGATATGGAGGAATTATGTATCAGGAAAATATTGTGCTCTGCGGAGCAAGCGCTTATGAACAGAAATTTTATTTTAATCATGATTTCGATTCCCTTCCGGAACATGTGAAACAGGAACTGCAGGTTCTCTGTGTACTTTATACGGAAGAAATCGGAGGAATCCTGACACTGGAATTTGATGAACAAGGACATCTTCAGTTTAAGACAGAAGCAGAGGACAGTGATGGATTTTTTGATGAGATCGGCAGTGTGCTGAAAATCAAAAAAATTCAGACGGAAAAAAGAGAATTGCTGGAATCTCTGGAAATTTACTACCGGGTATTTTTCCTTGGGGAGATTCCGGATGAGGAACTGCAGAAAAAAGTGGATTCTGTGGATAAAGAGGAATAAATCATGCAGATGCGGTGGAAAATCGGTGATGTGCAGATGGAAAATCCCTTTGTACTGGCACCTATGGCCGGTGTAACGGATCTTCCTTTCCGAAAACTCTGCAAAGAACAGGGAGCCGGTCTGATCTGTATGGAAATGGTCAGCGCCAAGGCAATTTCTTTTCATAATAAAAATACAGAGGCGCTCATGGAAATTGATCCCTGCGAGCATCCGGTGTCCATGCAGCTTTTTGGCAGTGAACCGGAGCTGATGGCACGGGTGGCAGCTGAAATTGAGGGGCGTCCTTTTGACATTCTGGACATTAATATGGGATGTCCGGTGCCGAAGGTAGTAAATAACGGGGAGGGTTCCGCCCTTCTGAAAAATCCTGCGCTGATCAGAGAAATCGTGACTGGGGTTTCTCATGCAATAAAAAAACCGGTAACTGTAAAAGTCCGTATCGGATTTGAAGGTTATCCGGTAGATGTAGTGGAAATTGCAAAAATCGTGGAGGATTCCGGTGCGGCGGCGATTGCTGTTCACGGAAGAACCAGACAGCAGTATTATTCCGGTCAGGCTGACTGGGATGCAATCCGGAGAGTGAAAGAGGCGGTTTCTATTCCTGTAATCGGCAACGGTGATGTGGACTCTCCGTTAAAAGCTGAAAAAATGATGGAAGAAACAGGATGTGACGCTGTGATGATCGGAAGGGCAGTGCGTGGGAATCCATGGATTTTCCGGGAGCTGCAGCATTATTTGGCAACAGGGGAATTGCTGGAGAGACCTTCTGTTTCTGAAATCCGGGAGATGATTCTTCGTCACGCAAGGGCACAGATTGAACTGAAGGGAGAATTTACCGGAATCCGGGAAATGCGCAAGCATGTGGCATGGTATACTGCAGGCATGCGTCACAGTGCGGGATTACGCCGGGAATCCAATACCATTGCAAGCTACGGGGAACTGGAAGGTCTGCTTGAGAAACTTGGAGGATGACCGTTACGAAACAAAAGAAATGGAATGGAAAATATTTCGGGATAATTATGGTCATCGTACTTTTGGTGATGGCAGGTATTTTTATGTACCAGGAAAATTCCGGGATAAGCCGGAAACAGGAAGATGGTACGAGCCGGGAGGTCAGTGAAAGTATTGAAGATGAAAAAAGTGTGGAAGTCGATGAAAGTGCAGATGACGAGGATGTCCCGACAAGTGCTGTGGATTCGGATATTTATGCACAAGAAGGGATTCTCCATCTGAGGGTGCTGCAGCATGGAGGTTCGGAGAATGATCGATTTACGCTGGTTATTCGGATCAATGACGAGAAGTATCAGGGGAAAGTTATCGTAGATGGTACAGAAATAACGACAGATGACGGAAAAGTGAAACTGAAAGGCGGCCAGAGAGCGGAAGTCGGCGGCATTGCATATGGAAGCAGTTACCATGTTATACAAAAAAAGGATATTTCTTATACAACCACGGCAAATGGAACAGACACGCAGGAAACAGACGGGGTAATCAGTGAAGACTGCCCGGAAGCAACGGAAGTATTTGTCAATACGCTCGGCAGAGGAAGTATGACTCTTGGATATACCTGTGAATCGGGAATGAATTGTCCGTTTATGCCGTTTACAGTCAGAATCGGCGGAGATTTATATGACGGAACAGTTCATATCGGTGACGCGGAAATTTCGGTGACGGATGGTATTGTCTGGCTGACAGAGAATAAAACTGCAGAATTTAGTGATATTCCTTTTGGCACTGCTTACGAAATTACGGTGCAGAAATATGGAAATTATTCAGTGACAGTAGATGGTATGGAAATTTGTGAAGATTCCGGAATCGTCAGCGGACAGAATGAAAAACCGGAAGTGAATTTTGAAATCGGCGGATTATACTTGCCGGAAAACAATGCAGCGGAAAGTGATTCATCGTCAGAAGCCATGGAAAATGATTCATTATCAGAAGCCATGGAAAGTGATTTATCATCAGATACTATGGAAAGCCATTCAGGAAAGACCACGATTGTGGAAATAATCAACACAGGATTTGCCGGAACTGTTTTTCTGAAAGTAAAGGATGGCACTGGAAATCCAATCGAAGGTATCCGGTATCAGCTTTTTGCAAAGGGAGTTTCCCAAGGGGAAATATCAGAATGCTGGGAAACATATGACAGGGATGAGGAAAATGGAATTTATACAACAAATTCTGCAGGTGTTTTGATGGCACCAAATCTGCCGGCAAATGAGTATTATTTTGCAGAACTGAAAAATCCGGATAGTTATGAATTTTCCGGGAAAAAATATGTTTTTGCGGTAACACAAAGGAAGATTTACATCAAAAGCTGAAAAGGTTTTCTCATACAGAAGCTGAAAAGATTTTCTCATACAAAAGCTGAAACGTTTTTTCTCATAAAGCAGAAACACGGTCTTTCTCACACTTGACAACACAGATGATTTTATGTATAATACAGAAATTGCGAGTATCCTGGCATAAGTCTACCCTTTTTTAGGAAAAGGGCAGAGGCACATCTATTGATATCTGATCGTGCCGGATATGAGATGCAATGGAATTTCCGGATTGTGGAAAAGCATCGGCGATTCAGATCCGGGCAGGAAAGGGAGTAAGGAATATGGAAGAAAAGAAGAACTTACTAACTTATGCAGGACTTAAAAAATTAGAAGAAGAGCTGCATGACTTAAAGGTAGTAAAAAGAAAAGAAGTAGCAGGAAAAATTAAAGAAGCCAGAGAACAGGGCGACTTATCTGAAAATGCAGAGTATGATGCAGCTAAAGATGAACAGAGAGATATTGAAGCACGTATTGAAGAAATCGAAAAAATCCTGAAAAATGCCGAGGTCGTCGTAGAAGATGAAGTCGATCTTGACAGAATCAGTGTTGGATGTAAAGTTAAAGTTTACGATGTGGAGTTTGATGAAGAAATCGAACTTAAGATCGTAGGCTCTACAGAAGCAAACAGCCTTCAGGGCAAAATCTCCAATGAATCCCCTGTAGGCAAGGCACTGATCGGTGCACATACCGGTGATACTGTAGACGTGGAGATGCCGTCCGGAGTGATGCAGTACAAAGTTTTGGAAATCCAGAGAAACATTTAAACAATATATAAGGAGGCACTAAGGTGGCAGAGCAGAAGAAGCAGGAGCAGGATTTAAATCAGTTGCGATCAGTCCGCCGCGAGAAACTGGCAGATTTACAGGCAAATGGCAAAGATCCATTTAAAATCGTAAAATATGATGTAACACATCACAGCCAGGAAGTCAAAGACCATTTCGAAGAACTGGAAGGCAAGACCATTACTGTAGCAGGTCGTATGATGTCCAAACGTGTAATGGGAAAAGCTTCTTTTTGTCATGTACAGGATAAAGAAGGAACCATCCAGTCCTATGTGGCAAGAGACAGCCTGGGAGAAGATCCGTACAAAGATTTCAAGAAATTGGACGTTGGCGATATCGTAGGAATCAAAGGCGAAGTATTTAAAACCAAGACAGGAGAAATTTCTATCCATGCTTCGGAAGTAACACTTCTGTCCAAGAGCCTTCAGGTGCTTCCGGAGAAATTCCATGGTCTGACCAATACAGATCTCCGTTATCGTCAGAGATACGTAGACCTGATCATGAACCCGGAAGTAAAAGATACCTTTATCAAGCGTTCCAAGATTTTGAGTGCAATTCGCAGATACCTGGGAGATCAGGGCTTCATGGAAGTGGAGACTCCTATGCTGGTATCCAATGCCGGCGGTGCTGCGGCACGTCCTTTTGAAACACATTTCAATGCACTTGATGAAGACCTGAAACTTCGTATTTCCCTGGAACTTTATCTGAAACGACTGATCGTCGGGGGTCTGGAGAAAGTTTACGAAATCGGTCGTGTATTCCGTAACGAGGGTCTTGATACCCGTCATAATCCGGAATTCACTCTGATGGAGCTTTATCAGGCATATACCGATTATCACGGCATGATGGATCTGACCGAGAATCTGTACCGCTATGTGGCACAGGAAGTTCTTGGCACAACCACCATTACCTACAATGGTATTGAAATGGATCTCGGCAAACCGTTTGAGAGAATTACCATGCTGGATGCAGTTAAGAAATATTCCGGTGTGGACTTCAATGAAATCCATACTCTGGAAGAGGCAAGAGCCGTGGCAAAAGAGCATCACATCGAATATGAGGAACGTCATAAGAAAGGTGATATCCTGAACCTGTTCTTCGAGGAATATGTAGAAGAACATCTGATTCAGCCGACTTTTGTTATGGATCATCCAATTGAGATTTCTCCTCTTACCAAGAAGAAACCGGAGAATCCGGAATATGTAGAGCGTTTCGAATTTTTCATGAACGGCTGGGAAATGGCCAACGCTTATTCCGAGCTGAACGACCCGATCGATCAGAGAGAACGTTTCAAAGCCCAGGAAGAGCAGCTTGCCCAGGGTGACGAAGAAGCCAACACCACAGATGAAGACTTCCTTAACGCACTTGAAATCGGTATGCCTCCGACAGGCGGAATCGGATTCGGAATCGACAGAATGTGCATGCTGCTGACAGACAGCGCTGCAATTCGTGATGTATTGCTGTTCCCGACGATGAAGTCATTAGACAAATAAATACCCATTTTATGCGGGTATCGAGGCTATCAAAGAAAAAAGTACAGCAAGAGTACAGCAAAATTGTACTTGATAATGCTCGAAAATACTCGATAATACCGAGTCGATAGAATCGAAGTATCCAGCTTGGCAAAAAGAAAATCATATATTTGCACTTATTAAGGACACTTTTCTAAGAGAAATCTTAGGAGGGTGTCCTTTTTTGCGCGGGCAATGAGGATAGTGCTCTGCTTGCAGGAGCATTTGACGAATGCCGCGACAGTGAGAGACGATAGTCTCGAACGGCTGGTGAGTCCTTTAAGCAGCTTCAATGCAAAGCTTCAATGAAACAATGAATCAAGGAGGAATCGAACATGGCAATGAAAAAGAGCAGAATGATGAAGGTTTATGGGCAGAGCGGATACCGCTATAAGGCGACACCAACAATCATGCTGAAGGGACAGTGGCTGAAAGACCTGGGGTTTGATATTGGAGATTACATTTCGGTCAGCTGTGAGAACGGCAAGCTGATTATCACGCCGGATGCTGAGAGAGCAGCACTGGCAGAGGCGGAGGCTTCCTTTATGGTACAGGAGACGAAGAAGCTGCAGCGACGCTTTGAGCAGGAAAAGGCGAGGCTTCACGCGCAATTCGTGGCAGAGCAGGCAGCAGTGTACGGTGTATGTGAGGAGGTGCAGTGATTATGGCAAAGATATATATGATTGGATCCTTTAAGGGCGGTGTGGGCAAATCTGTTTCTACCATCAATCTGGCTTATTCATTGGCTGAGATGGGCAAAAAGGTACTGGCAGTGGATTTTGACAGCCAGGCAAACTTAACCACCTGCTTTGGCGTGGATGATGTGACGGCGATTCCGGTAACAATCGGAGATCTTATGATGGCGCAGATTGAGGATGAGGCGATGCCGGAGCCTTCGGAATATATCATGAGCCGCAATGGTGTGGATTTTATACCTTCTTCCATGGTGCTTTCGGCAGTGGATTCTAAACTGCGCCTGGAGATGGGAGCCGAGGGGATGCTCGGCAGAATCTTGGATCCGCTTCGGGATTTTTATGATGTGATTTTAATCGACACTTGTCCTTCACTTGGATCTCTGACAATCAATGCGATGGCTGCGGCTGATGAAGTAATCATTGCAGTAAATCCTCAGCTTCTGGCGATGATGGGACTTCAGGATTTTCTGAAGACTGTGAGCAAGATCAAAAATCGTATCAATAATAAGCTGCAGGTGGCAGGAATCCTTCTGACAATGTGCGATGCCAGAACCAACCTTTGCAAGGTAATCACAGAGGAAGTGGCTGAGACCTTCCTGGGACAAATCCGGATTTTCAAAAGCATGGTTCCGAGCACGGTCAAGGTTGGCGAATCTGTTTATTACAGTGAGCCGCTTATCGAGTACGCACCGGAAAATAAGGCCTGCGAGGCATACAGAAATCTTGCAAAGGAGTTGATGAACGATGAAGGCTGATGCACCAAAAAGAAAAATCTTTTCTGATGCAGTAGACCTGCTGGCGGGAGATCCGCCGGCAGGTGCTGCTGTAGGCGGAGTAGAAATGCTTGATATCAATGAAATCAGACCATTTCATGATCATCCTTTTCATCTGTATGAGGGAGAACGCCTGGATGATATGGTGGAGAGCATTAAAGAGCACGGTATTTTAAATCCGGTGATTGTACGGAAAATGCATTACGGATATGAGATGCTTTCCGGGCATAACAGACAGAATGCAGGTAAACTGGCAGGGCTTACACAGATACCGGCAATCGTGAAGGAAAATCTGTCAGACGCAGATGCCTATGTGTATGTGATCGAGACAAATTTGATGCAAAGATCCTTTACAGATTTGTCAGTCTCTGAAAAGGCAGCAGTGCTGGCAGAGCGTTATGACAAGGTTCTGTATCAGAGGAAACGGGATGAAATCATGGAAGAACTGAAGGCGCTGGAGGGTGGCGATGAAAAAGGTGGTCATAGTGACCACCTTTCAAAGAACCGTGACAGCCTGGGACAGGAATATGGTTTGTCCGGTAGTTCCGTTGCCAGGCTCCTTCGGGTAAATCAGCTGATTCCTGAGATTAAGGAAATGTTGGACCTTGGAAAGATGCAGCTGATGGCAGCAGTTCAGCTTTCCTATCTGCCAGAGCAGGCGCAAAAGCTAGCGCTGGAGGCTTCAGAGAAATCCGGTGTGGCGATCAATAAAGATATCGCCGCAAAGGTCCGGAAGGCTCCGATGACAGAAAAAGCGATCCTGGAGGCGATTGCAGGGAAGCAGCCTGAAGTGGATCCGGTGCTTGGCGTGGTAGAAGAAAAGTCTGCGCCAAAACCAATTAGATTATCTGCAGGTATCAGGGAAAAGTATTTTCAGGATACTGATCCGAAAGAGGTGGAAGCGATTATCGACAAGGCATTAGCGGCCTGGTTCAAGAAGAAACGATGAGGAGGCGTGTATGTTTGACAGCGAACAGTTAAAGCAGGTAGATCCTGCATATTTCAATATCATAGTGGCTGATGACATGGACGTGACAATTCAGAGCAGAAACACCGGTCACTATTGGTATCTGCACTGCACCGGTTATCCGAATGAAGGCTCCTGCGTGATCTTCCACAAGCACAGATTCAGCCATCCGTATCACCAGCATGGCCGGGGGAACAGCCTCCGGCAGGCGATACGGAGCATTCAGAGCCATGATAGGTGGCAGATGAATGGGAGACATCCATAAACTACAAAATCAGACGTAAACATGCAAATATCGGCATAAAACATAAGTAAACCACCAAACCAAATAAGATACCACACCAAACTTCAAAAGGCAACAAAAAACTTGAAGATATGATGGCTCAGTGGTATGATAGACACGATAGTATGCCCATTTAGTTGTCAAAGGTAGGAGAGTTAACTGATGGAAAAAGATAAATGGATGTCGATGAAGCAGGTTTGTGAATACCTCGGCATAAGCAGAGACACCGCAACGAAATGGATTAAGAATAAGGCAATGCCAGGATACCAGATAGACCGCATCTGGAGATTTGACAAGGATGAAGTCGATGAATGGATGCGAAATAATGGAAAATGCAAAGACTGACAAATTTTTGAAACGGATGCGCTATGAGTCCGCTTTTTGGGATACCATTTAGATTATAATGGGTACTGGAAGCGCTAGTATGGGTAACTAGGCGTTGCTACCCAGACACGGTAGATTATGCCAAATACAAAGTCAGTTATAAGACAAAAAAGAAAGGTAGTATACGCTATGGTTGTTAATAAACATGGAAGCTTCTATTTAAGAAGCGGCTGGGGAACAAAAATCATCCAGGCAGTTGATGAAGATGAAATGATTTTCACTCCGGCAAACGAATTAAGAGCAGTTGACAATATCGGACTTGGCCGTGTAATGGTCAAAGCACTGCGTTATTGGGCTGATGCAACTGGGCTGACTATAGAACAGAAAGTGCAAGGCGGAATTAAGGAGGAGAAAACAAAACTCTTTGAGCTGATTGATGCAAAGGATAGATATTTTCAGAGGCCAGGATCACTGTTACTTTTACACAGAAACCTTGCAAGAAATGAAGAGGATGCTACGGCCTGGTATTGGGCATTCAATGAATTCGATAAGCAGATATTTACGAAGGATGAGTTCGTAGAAGGCTTGCACTATTATCTGGCAGTCAATGGAATGACCATTAAAAAGGCTGCTGTAGATAAAGAGTTCAATTGCTTTAAGAATACTTATTTGAGTGATAAGAAATTTGATATTAAGACAGCAGTGGATGAGGATACTTATCCGATGCTGGCACCGCTGCACTTATTGAAACTGAACGAAGAGAAGAAATTTGAAAAGAGTTCGCTGTCGAAAGCGGACATACCTCTTCTTGTGCTTATTTACGCCATCGCCATGGATAACCAGGAAGAAAGTGAAAATGGTGGACAGATCAGCATTGATAAACTTATGGAAGAAAAGAAGCAGGTCGGCAAGTATTTCTGCATTAGGTATTCCAAGCTGATAGAGATGCTGGTTGAGGCTGAAAACAAGCAGCTTCTTACTTTAAATAATAATTTTGGAAACAGGCATATAGAATTTGCCGATATTCAGTATGCTCAGATACTGAATGAATATTTTGCGGAATAGAGGAAAACAGATGAATTATACCAAGTTAATTTCAAAGAAAAAACAGTATAAATATTCCGTAAATATTTGCTTTGATTTGCGCAGTGAAGAGCGTTTGGCAGATTTTATTCCGAATGTAACCACAACGGAAATAATCAGGGAATATTTAGGCGGAATAATAAGAGGCAATGCAGATACGCATGCAAGGATTCTATACGGATCATATGGAACCGGAAAATCGCATTTGCTTACTGTTATGAGTGCCGTGCTTGGCCACATTAATACAGCAGGTAAGGGGTTCAAATCGTTTGCCCAGCTGATTTCAAATTATGATAAGGAACTTGCTTCCGATATTAAAAAATTCGTTAAGGAAGATAAACCATATCTGGTTGTTCCCGTGTATTCTGATTACGATGATTTTAGCAAGTGCATTACATTTTCGCTGAAGAGGGAACTTGAACGAAATGGTATAGAAGCCAGCTTTAAGGGATATTATGATGAGGCCCTTACACTGGTCGATAAATGGTTGGAAGGTGATGAGTCTTCTGCACGTCTTGCAGAAGAGTGCGCAAAACTGGAGATTGAAGTTAAGGATTTGCGCAAAGGATTATCAACTTATGAAGCTTCCTACGAAAAACTGTTTAATACAGTTTATTCAGGCATGTCTTATGGTGCGGCATTCAATAGCACAGCAGGAAACCTCATTGATAATATGAATGTTGCCAATCAGGCTGTTCAGGAAAAATATAAGGGTATTGTGCTTATATTTGATGAATTTGGAAGATACGTAGAAGACTATGGAGAAGTCCTGAAGGTTAAGACAATCCAGGATCTTGCAGAGTATTGTGACCATTCGGATTACGATAACTATCTGATTCTTGTTTCGCATAAGCAGCTCTCACTGTACACGGGTGCTATGAAAAAGAGCGTCAGCGATGAGTGGAAAAAGGTCGAAGGTCGCTTTAAGCCAACATCTATAAATATTAAGTATGACCAGTGCCTTTCTCTGATTGGACATATTATTCCGAAGACGGATAAGTGGAAGAAGTTCAAAGCTGAGAATGAAAAGAATTTAAATGATCTGTACAACCAGGCGTGGGATTTTAAAGGATTTATGCTTCCGCCGGAGACAGAGGGAGAGAATCCGTTTGAAAATGGATTCCCACTGCATCCAATCACATTATTTGCATTGGACAGACTCTCGAAAAAGGTTGCGCAGAATGAGAGAACATTCTTCACGTATTTGGCGGGTGATGATGATAATTCACTTTTTGCTCAGCTGCAAAAATATGACACTAAGGAGTTCCATTTTATAGGACTGGATGCCATTTATGATTATTTTGAGCTGAACATAAAGACTTTCAAAACAGATGAATCTTATGGCATATACAAGAAGCTGCAGTATGCATTAAATAAACTGGGCTTAGATGATGATGGATATCAGACAAGAATTTTGAAAGCGATTGCTGCTATAAGCATTATTGCGGATACAGAGGACCTGGCAGCTGATAAGGATACTCTTCTTAGTGTTATTGATGGAGACAGAGAAAAGGTTAAAGCTGCAATAGAAGAGCTTGAAAAGAAGAAAATCATCAAGTTCATGCGTCAGTATGGATATTATGACTTTTTTGACAGCAGCATTTTTGATCTGGAAGCCATGATAGAAGAAAAAGTTGCAGGCGTTAGCGATGAGATGGTTGTCAGCATCCTGAACGAACGCTTTGCAGACTTTGCGGTTTATCCGTACAGACATAATGAAAAATATCATGTAAATAGAGTGTTTGTGCCGGTATTTGCGCACAAAGCAGATCTTACTAAGAAATCGTTCCAGAACACCTTGCCAAAGTATTATGATGGCGCGGTTATGTTTGTATTAGATGATCAGGCGGATGAGCAAGAGTATGCACAGATAACAGGCCTTCCAGCGAGGACATTGTTGGTTGTAAATGGCAAATCCAAGGCAATTGAAGAGGAAGTAAAGCGTTATATTGCAATACAGTATTATTTCTCCAAAAAGGATGAACTGGCAAAAGATGATCCGACGGTTGTAAATGAGCTGAAGCTATATCTGAGCGAGCAGGAATCAATCGTTACAGACTTGATTAGACGGTGGAGGATGCTGCAGACCAGCGGCACTTTTGTTATGTTGAATCAGAAGGTTCTTTCCGTATCAACAGAAAAAGACCTGTCAGAGGCAATATCGCAGGTTATGGATGACGCTTTTGATAAAACACCGATTATCTGCAATGACCTGCTCAACAAGAACATACTGACAGGTGCCATTAAACAGGCAAGAAAAAAAGCGCTTGAGTGCATTATGAGCCAGGACGATATCTATGATGGCTGTGGGTATCTGTCGCCTGAGTTTAACGTTTTAAGAGCTGCATTATCAAGAACAGGATTGGTACCTAATGAAACAGTAAGCGAAGCTAATCGGGTAAGCGATACGGATTTGACACGTTTTGATGATGGTGTTGTTTCCGGTGAACCTGTAATGGATGCAATCTATTTGAAGCTTACTAAAGCGGAATCGGAGAGATTGCAGCTGAGCGAACTGTATAAGATGTTGAAGACAGAACCGTTTGGACTTAGAGACGGATATATTTCTGTGTTGCTGGCATATGCATTAAGAAAATACCAGAATGTCTCTTTATACTTCCATGGCAATGAGCATTCTTATACCGGTGAGGAACTTGTTAAGGCACTGGAAGAACCGGAGAATTATACACTGTTCATTTGCAATTGGAATGCAGAAGAAACCGAGTATATTGAGGCGTTGGAAGATATATTTAAGGATTATCTTCCGAAGGGCGATCCATTGAATCGATTGGAGGAACTCTTCAAAGCGATTAATACGCATTATGCATCTATATCTAAGAGCGCACGTACCACAGAAGTATATGTTTCGGATATTGCAAAGGAGTATAGAAATATTCTTAGCATATCCTATAAAGACTATAATGGCTTCTTCTTTAATGTCTTACCGGGACTTAACGGTAATTTACAGGAGCTTGTGGTACAGATTAGAAATATTAAGGAAGAACTGGAGACTGTCAGTGACAAACAGTATACAAGGGTACTGAGAGTTGTTAAGCAGGTGTTCGACCTGGATGAAACGGATAATCTGATTGCTGCAGTGCAAGATCTGTATAAGGAAAGCTGGGAAAGTAAGAGCCATAAAGCGTTTGATTACACAACCAACAGCGTTCTTGATCTTGTGTCTAAGGCAGGCTCTATGGATGAGGTTTCATTTGTATACGACCTGGCGAAAGCTGTAACAGGCTTTGAACTGAATTACTGGGCTGACAACAAGATAAATGATTTTGAAGAGGTGCTCAGGGATACTGTAAATAGATTAAACGAGTATGATCCCGAAGAGGGGCTTCAGGAAGGTGAGATGAAAATCACCATAGAGTCTGGAGATGGCAATCCTGTGATTTCACAATTCTCTCAGGATGAATTGTCTCCTACGGGTCAAACCATGCTCAATAAAATGAAGAACACGCTGAATAATTTCGGCGGCTCCATAAGCTATGAGGAAAAGATAGCAATCATGGCGCAGATATTGAAGGAAATTATTAATTAAGTTAGAGGTGGCAGTTTATGATTTACTGGTGCAAAAAGTGTAAGACTCCTGTTTTTGACAAGGGCTTGCACAGCTGCTCCTGTGATGGAAAAATCACAAAAATATCTGAAAGCTCAATATGTAATCCGGTATTTAAGCAGGAAAAGAAAATACTGGAAAAAATCATGGACTGTGATTATGGCGACAAAATCATTTGGTACCTTGGAGCGAGTAAGTATTATATTGATGAGAAAATAGTAAAAGTACCATATAGAGAATGGTATAAGCATAAAAAACATCTGGAAGTAGCTGAAGAATTAAGAAACGATATAGAGGTGGAACGCGACTATACGCCATACATGGATGTAGTTAAGGCTAACGAAACTTACCTGAATAATCTTGTTTATGAGGCGGAGCAGTACATCATGGAGATTCTGGCTAAATACAAAGGAGACAACTATATTCCCACGGTTTCCTTTTCGGGAGGCAAAGATTCAACGGTGGTCAGTCGTTTGGTGATGGACGCACTTCAGGACAATACTGTTATTCATATGTTTGGTGACACTACGCTGGAGTTTCCGGAAACGTATACATATGTGACGGAAAAATTCCGGAAAGAAAACCCACGTGTGCCAATGATACCGAGTGAAACGGAGAACGACTTCTTTAAACTCTGTAAAGTGTTTGGACCACCAAGCCAGCATGAGCGTTGGTGCTGCACAATATTTAAAACGAGTAATTTAAATAAGGAATATGAGAACCTGCCAGGAAACAGCCTGACATTTCTGGGAATTCGCCATAGTGAATCTGTAGCCAGAGCCGGGTATGAGCGCACGCAGGAAACATCAAAAATCATGTCGCAGATCAATGCGATGCCTATTATTGAATGGACGGATTATGATGTCTGGCTCTATATATTGGCAAAGAACCTACTGATCAATGATTGTTATCAGTACGGATATAAGCGAGTTGGCTGCTGGTGCTGCCCTAATAACTCTGACTGGTCAATGATGTTGACAGAAATCTACCATCCTGAAGACATGCAGCGTTGGAAGGATATGGTTTATGACTTTGCTGAGAGAACCGGCAAAACGGATCCGGATGATTATTATGAAGAAGGCAGATGGAGAACACGCCGAGGTGCCAGCGGCCTGAAGGTGAAGAATGTTACTATAACCGACACTGTCTGCAATCTATCGGATAGAGCAAGAAATGTAATTGTCGAAAAGAGACTGCAGAAGGATGTAATAGAACTCTTTAAACCGCTTGGAGATCTGAAAGTTGTAGAGAAGAAGGATGCTACATATATTCAGATCTTCGATAATGACAAATCTGGTGAGTACCGAAAAATCTGTGAGTTGATCATTACTTATGGCACTACGGTTATAAAGGTTCTTCCAGAAGAAAGAATAGACGCAACAAATCTGGTAAACAGAATTAAATGCCAGATGCGAAAGTATCAGTTCTGTATTAGATGTTCGGCATGTGATTCTACATGCCCACACGGTGCGATTGATACGATACATGGCAAATATACAATTGATGAAACTAAGTGTCAGCATTGTAAGCACTGCATAGCCAAGTTTTATAACGGTTGTATTATGTGCGATGTGTTATCGTCAAAGAAGGGATCACAATGATTTATTTTGATAACGCAGCCACAACTAAATATAAGCCAGAAGAAGTGTACGACGCGGTTAATTTCTATCTGCGAGAGGTTGGTGTAAGCCCGGGGAGAGGAAGTTACTCCGTAGGTATCGAAGCTTCGAGAATGCTGTATAAGACCAGGTGCACTGTAGGTAAATATTTTGGCATGAGCCGACCTGATAAGGTGGTCTTTACCAAGAACTCTACAGAGGCGATGAATCTGTTTTTCAATGGCTTCCTGAAACAGGGCGATCACGTGATTATTTCCTGCTATGAACATAATGCAGTTCTCAGACCGATTCAACATCTGAAGGATTTAGGAATAATTGATTATTCTGTTATACAAAGAGTCGATTTGACACTGCCGGCAGAAGAAATCTTCGAAAAGTATGCTAGATCAAATACCAGATTATTGGCTATGACGTTGGCAAGTAATCTTACTGGGAGAATTGTATTCAGAGAGGATCTGTATAGGCTGTTTAAGGAAAAAGGTATTGTGACATTTTTGGATTCATCGCAGGGTGCAGGAAAGATGGCGCTGAGCATGAAGGATCAAGCAATTGACTTTCTCGCATTTACAGGGCATAAAGATCTCCTAGCATTGCCTGGAGTCGGTGGACTCTGCTGCGAATCTAAAGAACACTTTGAATCTTTGATCCAGGGAGGCACTGGCATTCATGGAGAGAATTACACAAATCCGGACGTTTTTCCAGAAGGGTATGAAGCCGGTACATTAAATATGCCTGCAATATGGAGCCTTCATGCCGGTGTGGAGTACGTTTTATTTCACAGGGAGGAACTGCAGAATCAAGAACATGTGCTCATGCGGTATTTGATGGAGCAATTGGATGAGCTTGATAATGTTATTCTCTATGATCGTGATGTGGATCGCGTATCGACTTACAGCATAAATATTAAAGATATGGCATCAGATAAGCTTGTCGCGCTGTTAGATAAGAATGGAATATGTGTTAGAGGAGGCATACATTGTGCTATTCTCGCACACGAAGCAATCGGAACAGTCTCGACGGGAACGGTTCGTATAAGTTTGGGCCACCGTAATACGAAAGAAGAAATAGATGAGCTGATCAAAGTGCTGAGAGAAGTAGGTGATTAGATGTTTATAGTTTTCTATAGCACAAGTAATGTTTTTCGTGCAGAAGAGATTTTGAACGAAGCTGCTATTGACTGCAAAGTTGTGCCAACGCCGGTGACTGACAAGGCATATTGTGGTGTGTGCATTCAGACGGATAATGACGAAGCTAAGGGACTCATGGATGACATGGAGTTTGAAGTAATAGAGTAAAACGGAGAGGAGAAGCTATGTCGCTATTAGATGTACCTCTTTTAAGAGAATACCGTTCATATAAGAATAATGTTGTTAAAGAATTCTATATACCGGTCTTAAAAGAAGCAAACAAATATCAAAGGGCAGTTGGCTTTTTTACATCGGATGCACTGATAGAAATATCAAAAGGAATATC
>CAMBAL010000018.1 GCA_945864225.1 uncultured Blautia sp.
TACACAAGGAGTATCGTCGGCAGCGTCAGATGTGTATAAGAGACAGCGTCTGTAGCTTCAGCCATAACAGATGAAGGGGTGATCGGGTAAATTGCAGCTACATCAGAATAAGCGTAAGATGCATGAGCGGCTGCATGGTTACCATCCATGGTTTTCATCTTTCTTGCCATAGTTTCTTTTCCTCCTTAAAGGTATGAAAATAATTATTTCTAGACAACGGATGTGTCTAAAATTCCATTTACGATTATAACATAATTTTACAGTTATGTCCAACCGGATTATCTATTTTTTGTACCTAATTGCATACAAGCGTGATATTTTTAATAAATCTTAATCAAAAAGGGTGTGTTTTCCCAGTCAGCAGTTGCCTTTTATTCATAGCTGAGGCCTGTACTGTCAGACATTTCCGTTTTAAAATGCAAAAAAAGGAAATCTGCCATATCATTTCAACAGATTTCCTTTCCCCTGTCGGTTTCTTTTTATCCTTTTACTCATTCTTCACCAGTTCACCCAGCGGTCTGCGTTTCAGCATTTCGCATAACTCATGCTGTATATCCAAAAGTTCATAATGGACACGGCAGGAAATTCCGTCCTGTCCGTCGCGCATGCAATGGAACTCCGGATCGAGACAGTCTATGATAAACATATCCGAATCAATCGCAGAATAGATGTCAAACAGCGTCAGTTTATCCAGGTCACGATTCAGGGAATATCCTCCATGCACTCCGCGGTAGCCGCGTACAATTTTCGCTTTCTGAAGTTTTTTTAAAATTTTGTAGGCAAATGGAGCTGTTATACTTTCCTTTTCGCAGATCTCATTGACGCTAAGCCTTCCATTCTCATTTCCAGCCAAAGCGCGGATAACTCTCATTGCGTAATCGCATTCCCTGGTGATAAACATGTTGATGCCCTCTCTCTATATACATTCCAAACAAACAGCTACTTTCTCTTTTTCAGGATTAAGGAAATTATACCAATACTTGCCCAAAAATACAAGGATTCTTCGCGAATATTTTAAGAAAATTCTAAATATTTTCAAAAATTGTATATGTTTGCAGACTAATTCTCGATTATTTTTCTCCAATTATAGTAATTTTTCTAATTGAACAATTTAGGCGAAAGGACATTTTTTACAGTTATTTAATTTATATTTTTTCTGATTTCAGATTTTTTCAATAATTTCACTGCAAATTTCCAAAGCAGTCTTATTATCTGTGGAAATCACCATATCTGCAGCCTCTTCATATTTCGGAGCTCTTTTCTGCATTAAAGAGGAAATATATTCCACATTCATATTGCCTTCCAGCAATGGCCGGTCATGAAAACAGTGTACTCTCTCATAAACTGTTTCCGGTTTTGCACTCAGAAGTACAATTTTTCCATGCTTCTTCATTTCCTGTACATTGCAGTCTCTCATCGCAGTTCCTCCGCCGCAGGAAACGACAGTATTTTTCTTGGTTCCGAACTGCTTCAGGAGCGACGTTTCCAGATGTCTGAAATATTCCTCTCCATCCTGAGCAAAGATTTCAGAAATCGATTTTCCCTCATTTTTTTCAATCTGTTCGTCCATCTCCATTTTTTCCATTCCGTATTCCCTGCAAAAGCAGTCTGCAACGGTGCTCTTTCCGCAGCCCATAAATCCGATCAGAAATATATTTCCATTTATTATCTGTTTTTTCTCATTCATCGTTCTGTACCTCTTCTGTATTTTTCAAGCATGTGGTTACTGTCCATTTCGTTCGCAGCAGCCATTTTTTTGCTTATCGAAATTATAACAATATCCCTCTCCCGTGTAAAGCGCACTTTTTTCGGAAAAATCCGTTGGAATTCAAAAATACCTCTTGCAAAATCCCTATTTTACGGTACAATGGAAATCGGCTACAAAAGCAATCGTAGCATTATAATAGGAAATAAAGAAACCATAACCGTAGCTGTTCCCTGTCAGAGAACAGTCACTTACAAACAGGAAAAGAGGTACCTTATGATTTCAGCAAATAATATCACGCTGCGTGTAGGCAAAAAAGCCTTATTCGAAGACGTTAATATCAAATTTACCGAAGGCAACTGCTATGGTCTGATCGGCGCCAACGGAGCAGGAAAATCCACCTTTCTGAAGATCCTTTCCGGACAGCTTGAGCCGACGAAAGGTGATGTAGTCATCACTCCCGGACAGCGGCTTTCCTTCCTGCAGCAGGATCATTTTAAATATGATGCTTACCCGGTTTTGGATACCGTAATTATGGGCAACGCAAGACTCTATGAGATTATGAAAGAAAAAGAAGCCATCTATGCCAAAGAAGATTTCACAGACGAAGATGGCATCCGTGCCAGCGAACTGGAAGGCGAATTCGCCGAAATGAACGGATGGGAGGCAGAATCCGATGCAGCGACTCTTCTGAACGGTCTTGGCATCGAAACAGAATTCCATTATACTCCGATGGCAGACCTTACCGGTAGCCAGAAGGTAAAAGTTCTCCTTGCACAGGCGCTTTTCGGTAATCCGGATATCCTTCTTCTCGACGAGCCTACCAACCACCTGGATCTGCCGGCTATTGAATGGCTGGAGGAATTCCTGATCAACTTTGACAACACCGTCATCGTTGTTTCTCATGACCGTTATTTCTTAAATAAAGTATGTACCCATACTGCGGATATTGACTACGGCAAAATCCAGCTTTATGCCGGAAACTATGATTTCTGGTTTGAATCCAGTCAGCTCCTCATCAAACAGATGAAAGAAGCCAATAAGAAAAAAGAAGAAAAAATCAAGGAATTGCAGGAATTCATTTCCCGATTCAGCGCAAATGCTTCCAAATCCAAACAGGCTACTTCCCGTAAGCGTGCCCTGGAAAAAATCCAGCTGGATGAAATGCGTCCTTCCAGCCGCAAATATCCATATATTGATTTCCGTCCCAACCGTGAAATCGGAAACGAAGTTCTGATGGTAGAGAATCTTTCCAAAACCATCGATGGCGTAAAAGTTCTTGACAATATCACTTTTACTCTCGGACATAACGACAAAGTTGCTTTTGTCGGCGCCAACGAGCAGGCTACTACCACATTTTTCAAGATTCTTATGGGAGAAATGGAACCGGACGAAGGAAATTACAAATGGGGTGTTACAACTTCTCAGGCTTATTTCCCGAAGGACAGTACAAAGGAATTTGATAACGACCTGACAATCACCGACTGGCTGACACAGTATTCCGAGATCAAGGATGCAACCTATGTGCGTGGCTTCCTCGGACGTATGCTCTTCCCTGGTGAAGACGGAGTAAAACGTGTGAAGGTGCTTTCCGGTGGTGAAAAGGTACGCTGCCTTCTTTCCAAAATGATGATCTCCGGTGCAAATAT
Source organism: uncultured Blautia sp. (assembly GCA_945864225.1). Classification (GTDB taxonomy): domain Bacteria; phylum Bacillota; class Clostridia; order Lachnospirales; family Lachnospiraceae; genus Blautia_A. Next base: position 3,355 of record CAMBAL010000018.1, read on the forward strand.
CCTGCTTCTTGATGAGCCTACCAACCATCTGGATATGGAATCCATCACTGCACTGAACAATGGTCTGATTAAATTTCCGGGAGTCATCCTTTTCACTTCTCATGACCACCAGTTTGTACAGACAACTGCCAACCGTATTATGGAAATCCTTCCGAATGGTACCCTGGTAGACAAAATCACTACTTATGATGAATATCTTGCAAGTGATGAAATGGCCAAGAAACGTCATGTTTATACCATGAACGAAGAGGACGAGAACGATAACTGATCTTACAGAAACAGAGGATTCTATCTCTGAGCGGAAATTTCTGTTGACTCAGATATTACGAAAACAAAAAAAGGAATACAGGGAATGAATGATATCTTCATCCCTGTATTCCTTTTCTCATATCATAGGAAAGTGCTTTGCATTTTCCTATGATATAAGAAAGCCCTTCGGGCAGGATCGCACTGCGGCGGAGCGGAAATATATTGCTAAAGCAATCCGCCGCAGGCGGAGAATCCTGCAAAGCAGGATTCTTTCTTATACTGTGATATCCGCCAGCTTTCCTCCCGTCACTTTGAGCAATGCATCCAGAGGAACCTTCAAAGTAAGACCAATGCGTCCTCCGCTTACATAAATCTCATCAAAATTTCCTGCAGAACTGTCAAACACCGTTGGATAGGCTTTCTTCATTCCGATCGGACTGCAGCCTCCCCGTACATAACCGGTAATTTTCAGAATATCTTTTACATGGATCATATCAACAGACTTTTCTCCCACTGCTTTTGCCGCCTCTTTTCGATCCACTTCTTTTTCGATAGGGACAACAAACACATAATATCCTCCGCTCTTCCCTTCCATTACCAGTGTTTTAAATGATTGCTCATAAGGGGCGCCTGTAAGATCCGCACTGTGGATTCCGTCAATAAACTCATCACATTCATAGGTAAGAGTCTCATATGTAATTTTTTGTCTGTCCAACATGCGCATTGCATTTGTTTTTGCTTCTTTCGCCATTGTTTCTTTCCTCCTGTACCGAAAATTCTGTCATCTGTGATGGATCATTCATTCTGTATCAGAATTTCCCTCGTTTCTTTTTATTGTTATTGCTTATCTCCTCATCCTCATACGATTCCTCATCAAAATCATCCGCTCTGTTATACTCGTATTTGGATTTCCTTTCTTCTGCGTATCTGCCATGATCCTCATAGGCAGAATCTTCTTCGTCTTCGTCCTCATCTCTGTGATTCGTCGCAAACTGAATGATCAGGCCAAGCACTGCAAAACCGGCACTAAGCGCCAGTGCATACGGAAATTCAGCCAGACCTCCGATTTTGGTAAGAGAATACCCAGCCAAAATTCCTCCCAGAAGGCTGGTTCCCACAATGATCACTTCTCTGGCAAATCGAACACCAAGCACCCCGATCGCCACTCCGATCAGGATACACAGGAAAAAGATTGCCGAAGTAGTCGGATGCAGAATATAAACGCTCAGAGTCATACCAATTCCGGCACCAAGAACAAAAATGCCGAACCGGTAGACAAGAAATGCGATAACGCCAAGAGCAATACCGCCTCCGAGCATTGCCGCAAGATAAATCATGTTGTCTTCGATGCCCATACTCCTTGCCACAAACAGTCCTGCAAGCGCACCTCCCACAAATCCGAAAAGCATCACCCAGAATCTCAGCAGCCGGTATCCAAGTACACAATTCATAATCCCAAATATCATCAGGATACCAAATATTCCAATCATCACAGAAGGAATCGTCTCCATATTACGAAATCGTTCCAATATTTCCATAATTCCTGTCAATACATCTGCCATACTCTCTTCCTCCTCATCACTGTTTCATTATCATTTCGTCAGACAGCAGCATCCTTTTCGTTTTCTGAAAGCATATTCCTGTGTCAGAACATAAAATAAAATGTTTTCATATGATCCAGAATCCCATAATGATATTCCACCTCATTCATCCCATAAAGGTCCATATAATATCTGGCAACTTCCTGAACACCATTTCCCTGTATCCAGTCAGCATAAGCCAAATCAAAAGCTTCCTGACTGCTGAATTTAAAACGTACAACAGCTGCACCATAATTCAAGCGCATCTTGCAGTATTCATAAATCGTCTGATAGTCATAGGTGTCAAAGCATCCCTGATTCAGGATGTAAAAATTCTTCTCCGTGGCTGTACAGTCCGGAACAGCAAATTCTTCAGAAGGCCAATATGTTATTTCATACTCATCAGGAAAAGGACAAAGATAATCATAAATCGTCGTCTTATGTTCCGCCATCTGCACTGCGTCTCCTTCCAGGAACTGAGGCTGATCTCCATTCGTCGCATCCACATAGTAATACTCGCCGTCAATCTGAACGATATTCCACGCATGACCCTCATCACTGCCATCTGCATCCCCATCTACATAAATACAGGGAATTCCAAAACGTTCCAGCAGATACTGCAGCGCACCGGCATAACCCGCGCAGACCGCGCTTTTCTTCCAGAATATGCCTGCAATACTCTGATCATCTTCCGACAGCATGTATTCTGTCGAATCAATCAGATATGTGTAAACCGTCTTTACGATCTCATAGATATCCGCATTTTCCGGAAGAAGTTCATTCACTTCCTGCCACGCAAGTTCAATCGACTGGTCGATTTGTATTATTTCCTCTTCCGTATAGGAATATCCCGGAGAAAACAAACAATAATCACTGCCTTCATAAGTTGTTTTATACACCTGCAGGCGGTTATGAACCCAATATAACTCCGGGTGATCCTTCAGAAGCGCATGATAAGCTCTGTCAACTTCTTCATTGTCACAAATAGTGACATAAAACTCCTCCTGCCTTGCACGGATACCATCAAGCATTTCTCTATATCCACGCTGTTCCTCCTCCGTCAGCAGTTTAAAATAATACTCCTGATGTCCCTCTTCTGCCTGTATCACTTCCTGCTCCCGCAGATTCTTTACTTCCGCAGGTTCACTCCCCCAAAATTCCATGGCAGAGCTTAGCCATTCACCGAACCCTGCAGAAGGATTACTCACTTCAGAAACGCACGGAATTTCTTTCCACAGCATAATTCCGGATAAAACCATGCAGAAAAGAAGTATCCATTTTATCCATCTATTCTTTTTCTTCATCTGTACTCCTGTTCCTGTATCCAATCGATATGAGACATTATATATGATTCACCCTCTGTTTGTAAATCGAATCCTCAATAATCAAAGGAAATGATTGCTATTTTTCTTCAAACGCGTTAAACTGTTAAAGACTGTATGGTCAGTCTGTTTGACCAGATTATTCCGGTACCATGTACCCTGATCGCATCTTATCCTTTCGGGAGGTTTATTATGAGTGTAAAAATTCCAATTGAAACATCTGCAAGACATATTCATGTCTCCAGAGAAGATTTTGAAAAACTGTTCGGGGAAGGAGCAGAGCTTCATTATACAAAAGAGCTCAGCCAGCCCGGCCAATACCTTTGTAAAGAACGCCTGACGGTCCAGGGGCCATCCGGCAAGTTTGAAAACATGGCGATTCTGGGACCTTTTCGTAAAGAAACACAGGTAGAAGTGTCTCTTACTGATACCCGGAAGCTCGGTCTTCCCGGTATTATCCGTCAGTCCGGAGATACAGAAGGTACTCCCGGCTGTACGCTGATCGGTCCGGGAGGTTCTCTTGAAATCCCCAAAGGTGTGATCGTTGCCAAACGCCACATCCACATGACTCCGGAGGATGCGTGGTCCTTACGCGTCCGTGACAATGATGAAGTTTTTGTCCTTACAAAAAGTTATGGACGTGCTCTGATCTATGCAGATGTTGTGGTACGTGTCAACCAGAATTTCCATTTGGCTATGCACGTTGATACAGACGAAGCAAACGCATTTTCCAGTGATGCAGAACCTTACGGTGTCATTGTCAGACTTTTTGATGATAATTACAATACGGACAAATGGATTGAAGAAGTACTTTCCGGAATTCATCGCTGACACTTCTTTTTCTTTTACCAGAGCAATTTGCAAACACGCTCTGGAATCATCGTTCTATTTGTGCAAAAAACCATGCTGATTCTCAACGCACCAGCATGGTTTTCCTTTTCTTATTCTCCGATAAACAACTCTACATCTGCCATATCCGTAAGGATATTTTTCTCTTCTGTTTCTTCAGGCGATGTAAAACTGTTTTCTTTTATAATATTCTGAAGGGCATTTCCGACTTTTACACTGTTCTGTCCTGCAGCAATGCTGTCCCAGTAATTGGTATCATAGCTGCTGTCTCCTGAATAGAAGGAAGGCTGTCTGATATAACGGAAGCTTGCGCTGTAAGCCTCTCCGACTGTGACTCCATTCTTACTCGAAGAGCAATGTACCGCAATCCAGTCGCCGGAATCTGTCTTTCCGCACAGAATTCCAACATGATTATCGGAACCTGCTTCCGGACCTCTCTGGAATACAAGATCCCCAGGCTGAGCATCCTGTTCACTGACAACTTGTGCATTCACCCATTGTTCCGATGTTCCGTCTCCGACCGCACTCTGCATAGACTGGTCATGATATCCGTTCACAACTGCCCAGGTGACAAAGCCGCTGCAGTCCAGTCCGTAGGCACGCACAGTCCCTGTACTGTTGCTTCCTGCCGATGTTACTCTCTCAGCTGTTCCCCAGGAAGGGTCATCTCCAAACACGGTAGATTTACCGCCCCAGAAATATCCAACCTTACCAACCAGCGAATAAGCTGCAGCAATTACATTCACGCGTTCTTCCGACACATCATCTCCAACGCTCTGGCGAACAAAGCCTTTTGCGGCAGTAACTGTTGCACAAAGCAGCTTGCAGTCTGTCTCGACATACTTTTTCAGAATCTGCCTGTCCTCACGGGAAATCTCATTTTTCTTAATAAAGTAATTGATATGGCGATTACCGTAAGAAACGTTTGTGATATGCTCCTTATCTCTGACAACCGGATTCATTTCTTCAAAAATCGCAGCAAGCTCCTCCTTGCAGGAAGAATCCAGTGTAAAAGAAGCTGCACCTTCTTTACTTTTTTCATAGATATACACGGCAATGATATCCTGCCAGTTTCTTACCAGAAACGTATCCTCTGAAGTTGTCACACCGTCTGTACGGGAATCACTTGCATCTTCCAGTTTGTATTTTTTCTTGTAATCTTTTTCTATGGAATCCATCACGCTTGCAAAATCTTCGGAAAAAGTCAGCTGATACTCACTTTTCAACGTATCCAGGTAGAATTCTTTTCCTGCATGGATATTGGATACCATATTGGTGTAATATACAGGTTCACCGACTTTTACATCGATTGTCTGAATGCCGGTTCCATCCGTAATCTCCGAACCGTCCCCAAATTCGTCAGTCTTGTCCTCATCAGCTGCGGCCTTTAATTCGGATATAATGTTCTCATAACCTAACAGCAAATCGTAATTACTTACCAATGCCTGTTCTTCCGCTGAAAGTTTATCATATTTCAGGCGAAGGCTCTTCACCTGAAGTTCATAATCCAGCGTAATCTCCACTTCACTCAAAGCCTGAATCCCATCGACAATTTCCTTCACATTCTCTGGAAGAAGTCCTTCTTCCGGAGTCGGCGTCGGTGTTTCAGATGGTTCCGGCGTTGGGGTAAGTTCCCCGTCCGGTGTTGGTGTTGGCGTCAGTTCTCCATCGGGTGTCTCTGTTGGTTCCGGCGTCTCTGACGGTGTTGGTGTTTCTGATGGGACAGGACTCTCTGATGGCGACGGTGTCTCTGATGGTCCTGGTGTAACCGATTCCTCAGAATCAAAAGAATTATCCTCTTCTGATGATGCACTGCCGTTTTCATCCGACTTATTATCGGAAGGCTCCTGATTTGCTTCCTGTCCGCTGCTGCCAGATTCATCGCTGCCGCCTGTCGATCCCGGTTCCTGATTGATTACCGGAGACTCTGCTGATGTTTCGGCAACCGGAACAACTTCAGACTGAGCAGCCGCTGTCGTTGTATCCACGGCCTTCACCTCAGCAGAAGCAACTTCCGAAGCTGTCAGATCCGCTTCATCAGAAGCCATCGCAGAGAAAGAACCTGCCATAACCATTGTGGATATCAATGTTATACATAAACATCTTGTTAAATACTTATTTTTCATAATAAATAAGATGCTCCCTTCTTTCCTTGGGCATCCCTTTACTCCCCACTATAAAGGTATGCTATATAGCAGAATTTCAACTAATTATTCTCCAACTTACATAGTACCTGTGTATTTTAGCATAATTTTTCCACAAAATCAACCGCCAGAGTCTTCACTCCGGCGGATATATAAAAAATTCACGTTTTCTTCACACTTCATTCTTACGCAACAGTAAATTCAAAATTGCCGTGTGACATACACAGTTCAAACATTCCACGAACCACCTGAAGACAAACAGAAAGGATATAACGGATATCTTCTTCAATTGTGCGAACTTTCCTAAGGTAATCTGCATGCTTTCTTTCAACATAAGAAATCAGCTCCTGCAAATTGCCAAAATGAATGGTCTGTTCATCTTTGAGAAGGACTGCTGCTTCTCCGTTCTGAATACATTTTTTAAGGCCATTTTTCAGTTCTTTTTCATAATGGTTGTGTTCCATAAATGTTCCATGAAACGTCTTATTATGCGGAAAAGTGAAATAATCAGCAATATAATGAATCACTTCACCGAAACGGCGCCAGAACACTCTCTCATTGCAGACCTGAGAACCATTCTCCACCAGAAAACGAATTCTGTCCTGAATATTCTCAAATGTCCCGAAATATTCATGCCTTGTCGTCAAAAAGGAAGGCTTGCAGTCCGGAAGAATGCTTCCCAGACAAAACGCTTTTCTATGTAACTGAAGGCTGTGAGCCGTTTTCATTTGATCTGCCAGATAGCCTGCCAGAAGGATGTGGGATTTTTTTCTCAATGTTGTCCTCTTCTTTCCTGTTCTGCGGATGTTACCGAAAACATTGTACAGAAAAAGCGGATTTCTTCACCTTTTCGTTATCTGCAACCAAATCAACTATAACAGAAATCATTTCTGATTGCAATTCATCTATTCGTAAAAAAATGTGAAAAATTGTATTTTTTTATGTACTTTTTATTTTCCATTGAAAACACTGTACGTACTTCCAGCCTGAAGCTCTATGCCATGAGCCTCTGCAAGCTCATGAACGGTCACCAGTTCGTAGCCCTGTTCTATCAGTTTCGGAATAATTATTTCAGCAGCATCCACAGTCTGTGAATAAATATCATGCATAAGAACGATAGAACCATCCTCAACCTGAGAAAGCACAGCATCCGCTGTTTTCTGGGCATCAAGTGTTTCCCAGTCCTCTGTATCAATGGACCAGAGAATCATCGGCACAGTCACCTGAGATACCACCGCATCATTGATTGAACCGTAGGGCGGTCTTAATACTGTGGAAACATGCCCTGTCAGTTCCTGGATCAGCTGGTCGGTTCTGGAAATCTCTGAAGCGATTCCATCAGAATCCAGAGTGGTAAAATCCGTATGAGAGTAAGAATGATTGCCAATCTCGCATCCCAGAGAATCGATACGCTTTACCTGATCCGGGAAATAACTGGCTTCCTCACCCACAAGGAAAAAAGTGGCTTTCGCCTGATTCGCTTCCAGACAGTCGAGAAGTCTGTCCGTGAAAGAGCTTGGACCATCATCAAATGTCAGGGCAACTGTTTTCTTATTCTGACTCTGATTTGTTTTTTTATCATCGGATTGCGCTTCTTCCTGAGCTGCAGCTGTTTTTTCTTCGCTTTCTTCCGCCGCTTTATCGTCTTTTTCTTCTGTCTCCGCTGTTCCTTTATCTTTTGTTTCTGATTTCTTCGATTCTTCCAGCTTCTTCTCTGACACAGATTCTTCTGTCTGCTTTGCTTCTGCATCTTTTCCGGAAGTCTCCGTCTTACCATCTTTCAGTCTGCCATCATTCAGAAAAACATAGGTTTCTTTGTCTATTATGACTTCTCCGGTCTGCATGATGCCATCCATATCCAGATAATATGTGTTTCCGTCGTCTTCCAGCCAGCCGGTCTGCATAATGCCATCTTTATCAAAATAATAATGATGTCCGTCCGTATCAATCAGCCATCCAGTATATGGAGCACCATCAACAAGGAACATCCAGTTGCTTCCGCTAGAAGTCCATACCCCTTTCGATGCTTCGGGAGAAGCTTCTTCTTTCTGCGGTTCTTCTTTCTGCGGTTCTTCCTCCTCCACAGGTTTTTCTATAGGTTCGGGCGTCACAGTTGGCTCTGAAACATTTTCTGTATCCTGTGAATCCCCATCCACCAGGCTGTCGTCCGCATGAGAAATGGCATCTTCTTTATCTGCGGCAACAAACATATCCGGCTCTGTTCCAGTCACACCCGAAGAACGTTTCGCAGAGGATCCTGTCAATATAATTCCGAAAAATACGCACAGCAAAATCAAAATCATAAACAGTACTGGATTCGTCCGTTTTTTATCCCCCGGCATCTTATTACCTCCTTATCTGAAAGTCTGTTAAAATCCGTTTATTCTGCACGGAAATCCGGTGTGCCGTACAGGTCATAAGGAGTGCTCTGATATACGTAATAATTCAGCCAGTTTGTATAAAGATTGTTGGCATGCGCGCGCCACATAAGCAGCGGACGGTATTCCGGATCATCATCGCGGTAATAATTCTTCGGAATATCGATCGGCAATCCTTTGCTCATGTCACGTTTGTATTCTCCGTCAAGCGTAATTCTGTCATATTCCGGATGCCCCATCACAAAGATCTTACGTCCTTCATCAGCCATCGCAAGAAACAGTCCTGCCTCGTCCGATTCCGCAAGTACCATCAGTTTTTCGCATGCGTGGATATCTGCAATCGGCACCTCCGTATGTCTGGAATGCGGTGCAAGGAACATATCATCAAATCCACGGACCAGCGGAATCTTACGGTTTAATACTTTGTGCCAGAAAAGTCCGAACATCTTGGAATCCAGCGGTTTCTTCTGAAGTCCGTAGAAGTGATATAGTGCAGCCTGTGCCGCCCAGCACAGGAAAATAGTGGAAGTAACATGAGATTCTGTCCAGTCCATAATCTCTTCCAGTTCCTTCCAGTAATCCACCTCCTCAAATGTCATCTGCTCTACAGGCGCTCCTGTAATGATCATTCCGTCAAACTTCAGGTCTTTCAGTTCAGGAAACGTCTGATAAAACTTATTCAAGTGGCTCAAAGACGTGTTTTTGGATTCGTGGCTTTCCACTGTCATAAACGTTACATCTACCTGAAGCGGTGTATTGGAAAGGGAACGCAGAAGCTGAAGTTCCGTTTCCTCCTTGAGCGGCATCAGATTCAGTACCAGAATATTGATCGGACGGATATCCTGATGAAGTGCCCGGTTCTCATCCATCACAAAAATATTTTCCCGTTCCAGTATTTCTTTTACCGGCAGATCACTCTGTATTTTAATTGGCATATTTCTTCCTCCTCGAAGTATGGCTTTCACAAGCCTGCATATTTTATCATAAATCAGAACACGATTCCTCTACTGGTTAGTTCTGATTTTTTCTCATTTTATTTCCACTATGCTTTTCCTGTCATTTTCAGGAATTCCATTTCAGATATAATCGGAACCCCCAGTTCTTTCGCTTTTTTGTTTTTGGATGAATTGGAAGTTGTATCATTATTGATCAGATAATTCGTTTTGCCGGTTACAGAACCGGTAACCTTGCCTCCCATGGATTCAATCAGTGTTTTCACTTCTCCTCTGTTGGCAAAATGTTCCACGCTTCCTGTAATCACAAAATTCATTCCTGCCAAAATCTGTTCACCGGAAATTTCTTCTTTTTGGATGATCAGATGACTCAGAAGGTGATCCAGTTTCCGGTTATTCTCTTCCTTTGCAAAATAGCCGGTCATATTCTGCGCGATCACAGGACCGATTCCATCGATTGCACCGATCTCATCCGTTTGGGCATGCCGTATTTTTTCCAGATCATCATCAAAATAACGGCAGATTACTTTGGCATTGGCCAGACCGATATTGGCAATTCCCAGACTGTAGATGACTCTGGGAAGAGTTGTTTCTCTGGCCTTTTCAAGGCTTGCCAGAAGATTGTCAAAAGATTTTTCTCCAAAGCCTTCCATCGACGTGATCTCATTCCGATATTTCTCAATCTCAAAGATATCACCAAAATCATGGATATAGCCTCTGGCAATAAATTTCTCCAGCGTAGCTTCCGATAAGCCGTCAATATTCATGGCATCACGACTGACAAACAGGGTAAAGGCCTTTATCTTTTTTGCGGCACAGTCAGGATTCATACAGTAGAGTGCTTCCACCTCATTTTCTCTGATCACCTTTGCTTCCTGTCCGCATGCAGGGCATTGATCAGGAATGATCAGCTTCCTGCTTCTTGTAAGATTTTCTGCAATCTGCGGTATGATCATATTGGCTTTGTATACCTGAATCACATCGCCGATACCAAGTTCCAGTTCTTTAACGATACTGACATTGTGTACGCTTGCCCGGCTTACAGTAGTTCCTTCCAGTTCCACCGGTTCAAAAACAGCTACCGGATTGATCAGACCGGTTCTCGACGGACTCCATTCTATTTCAAGAAGATGTGTTTCCCGGATTTCATCCGCCCATTTAAAGGCAAATGCATTCCTCGGGAACTTGGCCGTACGTCCAAGCGACTCTCCAAACGCAATATCATCATATAGTGCAACCAATCCATCTGAAGGAAAATCATTCCCGGATATTGCTTCTGCAAAATAATCCATCGCCTCATCAAGTGTTTCCGAGGTTACCATACGATATTCCACGACTTCAAATCCCTGTGAAACCAGCCACTGAAACTGATACTCCCTGGAATTATGCATATCCACATTTTCTGCGCTTACCAGACTGAACGCATAAAAATGTACATTTCTCCGTGCAGTGATCTGATTGTTCAGCTGCCGGACAGAGCCGCTGCAAAGATTTCTCGGGTTTTTATAACGTGCGTCCACATCTTCAATGGATGCATTGATTTTTTCAAAATCAGAATACGTAATAATGGCTTCCCCTCTCAGTACCAGCCGACCCTGATACGGAATCTTAAGCGGTATATTACAGAATACCTTTGCATTATTGGTAATGACCTCACCGGTTGTTCCATTTCCGCGGGTAACAGCTTTTTGCAGTTCTCCATGTTCATACGTCAGAACGATAGTCAGTCCATCCAGCTTCCAGGAGAGCAGTGTTCTGTGATTTCCGATAAATGATCTCAGCACCTCGCGGTCTTTTGTTTTATCCAGAGAAAGCATGGGACTCTCATGGGTCTCTTTCGGCAGTGAGTCAACGGCTTCATACCCCACGCTGACGGTCGGACTTCCTGCCAGAACGGTTCCGGTTTCTTTTTCCAGTTCCTGAAGTCTGTCGTAAAGAGCGTCGTACTCCAGATTGCTCATGATTTCCCGGTCTTCCTGATAATATGCCTTTGCTGCTTCGTTCAGTTTTCTGGCCAGTTCTTTCATTTCCTGTATGGATGCTCCTGTTTCCATGTTGTCCTCCTGTTTCAATTACAGTTTCATTCGATGAAAATGCCAGCATGGAAGTCAGCGTCCTCCATTCTTCAGAGGAAATTTCCCGATAACCTCCTTCTGGTATCCCATCCAGTGTCAGATTCATAATACGTATTCTTTTCAGAGTGGTGACATGATATCCAAAATATTCACACATTCGTCGGATCTGACGGTTCAGTCCCTGGGTCAGTATGATACGGAAACTCTTTTTTCCTGTCCGTTCGACTGTACAGGGACGCGTCACGGTATCCAGAATCGGAACACCGGATGCCATATTCTTTAAAAATTCATCCGTTACAGGCCTGTCTACTGTAACCAGATATTCTTTTTCATGGCGGTTCCCGGCACGCATGATTCTATTGACCAGATCTCCCTGATTTGTCATGAGGAGAAGTCCCTCCGACTCTTTATCAAGTCTTCCAATCGGATAGATGCGAAGAGGATATTTCAGGTATTCCGTTACAGTAGTCTCCTGTCTCTGCATCCTGGTACTGCACACAATTCCGCGCGGTTTATAAAACAGAAGAAGTACCCGCCGTTCCTCTTTTGTTACTTTTTTCCCATCTACCAATACATCATCTTCTGATGAGATTCTTTCTCCCGGTTCTGCTGCATGTCCATTTACGCTTACTCTCCCGGATGCAATCAGGCGATCCGCTTCCCTTCGGGAACAGACTCCCGTTTCGCTCAAAAATTTATTGATTCTGATATCACCAGAGCTGTCTGTTTTTTGACAGTTCACAAGATTGTCTGTTTTTTGATGGTTCATAGGTTCTGTTTGCTTCCCTGTATTCATATAGATTTGCTCTGTTTCTCCATACCCGTTTTTTATTATATATTTTTTTTCGTATATCCGCAACCTGTGTTTCCCTTTATGGTTTTCCCTTTTCCTTTGTCACAAAAAAGGGGCTCCCGCACATAGGTTTTCCAATGCGGCATCCCCTTTTACATACCATATTTACTTTTTATCAGACTTACTCAAGAAGACTGTTGTGAACATACCCTGAAATACCATCATAACTGATCTGGATCCATTCACCTTCCTGGCCTGTTTTTTCGACCTCTGTTCCGGCAGAAAGAACATCAATAATTTCTGCTTCACTGTCCGCAGACTCTCTTACATTACATTCTTCTATTACCGTAAGCTTTGTACCATTTTCCGATACAGAAGATGACTGACCATCTTCTCCAAGTCCTTCAAGAAATTCCGCAAGTGCAGGATCCTCCTGCTGTGCTTTTTCATTTTCTGCCTGTACTTCTGCAATAAGCTCTGCCACATCCGCATCTTTCTGCATTTCATCCGTATAAGCAGTAATCTCTGCATCCTGCAGAGCGCCCCCATCAATTTTCAGTTTGCCTTCACTGTCCGTTTCCACATAAAACTGACTCAATGCAGGCACCGGTGTATCAATTCCCTTACACATGTATTGAAAAACAGCATATACTACATAAGAATCTTCTGTCAATCCCTTTTTACTGTAGACATTCTTAACTTCATACCCTTCAATGTAATCTTTGGAATTGGTAATTCTGGCTTCATCTGACGGTGACAGATCATACTCCAGAGTTCTGAGTGTGGCAATATCTTTCTCCCCAAGAGCCTTGTAATAGCTCTTAATCAATGCAGTCATTTCTGCATTATTTTTTTCCATGGGATTGGTATCTTCTTTCTTCCCGTCGTTTGTCTCCCCATCATCTTCCGGAGAAGAAGGAACATTTCCCTGGTCGTTGTTCTCCGCTGACAGCTGTCCGGCTTCCTGCTGCTTTGATTCGGAATTCCCCTTATTGCTTCCGACGCATGCACGAAAACCCAGAATAGCCACAGCAACGATTAACAGAATTGCTCCGCCAAGCATAAAATAGCGAAGGTTATCTGATAACCATTCTCTGAAATTATCCAAGTTCTTGTCCTCCTTATAATACAACACGCCGGAACGGAAGACCCGTTCCGGACAATACACCTGAAGGGAATCGAACCCCCGCACATGGTACCGGAAACCACTGCTCTATCCACTGAGCTACAGGTGCATATTAATTGGTAATCCCAAGACTTTTATACTATAACACACTTTTTGGGATTTGTAAAGTTTTGTTTGATTATTAAAATCCGGGGAAATCACTGAAAATAATGACTTTTCTAATTAACATCCCAAAAGTGTGTTATAAAAAATTATTTTTTCTCTTCCCAGTCAAACCGATATACCACATATTCTTCTGTCTGCGCAATCGGTATACAGCCGACTTCTTTTAAATAGTCATGTTTCAGATTCAAGACAGATACAACCAGATAATCCGTTTTGGCAGCAATCAAAGCATCACAAAATATATCTTTGTCTACATCTTCATTATAATATACAACATCCATAATTGCTTTCTGTCTTTGATAACTGGCTTTTTCCGAATTTACTTTGATCACACCGGAACCTGCCCGATAAAGCACCGCATCCCGGTTCAGTACCAGAAAAAGTGAAGCATCGTACTGCCTTGCAGTAAAATTCAATCCAATATCGAATACTACTCTCGGATTTTCTTTCTTACCATCTCCGTGAATCACCGAACAGACGGACCTGAGCTCATCAGGCACTTTATAAAGATTTTCCGCAGCAGTAAAATTTTGGGCAATTCCCTGCATAGGTGTTCCGGAACATACAATAATTGCGGCCATCAGTAATGCGGCCACTATTTTCCCGGCTGTTTTTTTTCGAGAGCAAATAATTCGGACTGCATAATAGGCAATTCCCGGAATCACAGGAAGAATCCAGAAAAAGCGGTAATATTCGTCTTCGAAATTCATTTTCGGGATGACATACTTCACAAATAACGGATTATATACCGTTAACGCCAGAGAAAGTGCATAGCAGAGAAAAATACGCGCTGTCTGTTTTTTATGATAAAATAAACTCCATAATATTCCACACAGAAATAAAATCGGAAACAGACAGCTGCCCCAGTATTCTTCTGCACAGACCCGCACAAACCGCAGACCTAATTCCTCAATGCTGACTCCAGCCATACTTATCCCTCCTTATGATGCATGAAATACAAACCATCCGGTTTTTGTACCATAATACAGAAGAAAATACAGCACTTCCGGAATCATACAAATACACAGCGGAATCACCTTTTTAACATTTTTACGCTGCCATAGCATCGGAAAAATACCTGCCGCTATGGCAGCCAGCAGAATAATCGAAGACCCCGAAAAACATACCGCGCTCAAAGATGACAGAAAGAGCATAATCCACATATTTCTTTCCTCTTCCTTCCAGAACCAGATGCTGCAGTACAAAACTGCCGGTATCGCAATATTTGCAAGGAGTGATTTTCCTTCGTATGCTCTTGTAAAGAAAAACGTGCCTGAAGTATAAATGGTATTTGTAAACAACTGCAGCAGGCATACAAAACATACCATCATGTCTGCTTTCTTTTTATTGTTATCAAACAGGCTCTTTCCGATCTGATAGATGATCAGATTGGCGACCAGTACATTCATAACGGACATCACTGTTTTTGACTGTACAATCGGATGAATTCCTAAAAGTTCACACCAGACAGCGTTATGCATCGGATAACCTGAAAAAACATATCGTTCTTCAAATTCTTTCAAAAGGCTGCCGGTATATGGATTATAGCGGCACATCGTTCCCGTATAGACAGAAGTAGAGACTGTTCCGACATAATATGCTGCATCCGCAGTCGTATCCTGATACAAAGCCACAACCACGCATTGAAATACAATTACGGCTGCCGCCAGAAGAAGCATCCAGGAATGCTCCTTCCAGACTTCTGAAATCTTAAGACATTGAGCTGCCCACTGTTTCCTCATCAATACTGTACCGATACCCCAAACAACGATAAGCAGTATTCCCCAGCAAACAGAAAAAGCATGTAAAGGTACCCAAAGAAGAGTCATTGGCACAACGATAAGTTCAAATATGGAAAAATAAAGGAGATAGCCAAGGATCACTGCCATTGAAGAATCCTGTTTCATTTTCAGCGTTTTCATCAATACACTTCCAAAAACAAAAAACACCAAAAACTGAAGACAGAATCCGCATCCTGCTCTCATTAACTCTATCATAATCTGCTTATTCCCTTTCTTCCTGCTCCAGAATTCCCATCGCAATTTTTTCCGGTGTAATAGGAAGCTCTCTTGCTCTTACTCCTACTGCATTATAAATCGCATTGGCAATTGCCGGAGATGGCGTATCGATAACCAGTTCTCCGATCGATTTTGCCCCGAAAGGCCCTGTCTCTTCATAACTGCTGCGGAAATCCACACGTATGGAACCAATATCCATTCTGCTTGGAATCTTATACTGCATAAAGGAATTATTACGGACAGCGCCCTTTTCGCTGTACTGTACATCTTCATACAGTGCCATGCCGATTCCCTGGGCAATTCCGCCCTCGGTCTGCACACGCGCCAGGTTCGGGTTGATCGGTGTTCCGCAGTCTGCAACTGCTACATAATCCAGCACCTTTACGCTTCCTGTTTCTTTATCGATCTCCACTTCAGCCATTCCCACCATATAAGGAGGCGGAGAAATCTGAGATGAATGCGATCTTGTCACCTGAAGTTCCTGGGTATTTCCGCAGGTACCTTTTACAGCAATCTCCCTGAGCGAAACTTTTTTATCACTGGAATATACATATTCTCCGTCAAAATCCACCTGAGCTTTTTCTGCATCCAGCATAGCGGCGCCAAGCGCACAGATTTTTTCCCGCAGGGCTTCACACGCATGCATCACAGCAACACCGGTAGTATACGTTGTCGCGGATGCGTAAGAGCCGGAATCATATGGAGAAATATCGGTATCCACACCGAACACAACAATATTTTCCATGGAAGTTTCCAGACATTCGGCAGCAATCTGAGCCATAATGGTATCACAGCCCGTACCCATATCGGTACATCCAAGCCCCAGTGTATAGGAACCGTCTTCATTCAGCTTCAGATCCGCACCGCCCACATCAACGCCTGCAATGGATGATCCCTGCATTGCCATCGCAACACCCACACCGCGCACCTTGCCGTTTCCCATATCGCGGCATGGATATTTGGCATCCCAGTCCATCATTTCTTTTGCCCGGACCATACACTGATCCATGGCACAGCTTGTTGCATAAGGGCTGTCCGGATATCCCGGAAGCGGACCGCCTTCCAGAGGCATATTCAGTTCTCTGATTTTTACAGGATCCATATGCATCTGTGCTGCCAGTTCATTCACTGCAGATTCTACCGCAAAAATACCCTGTGTGGCACCATAACCGCGGTATGCTCCGGCAGCCTGCATATTCGTATAGACCACATCGTAGGCAAACCGGTAAGCTTCCAGGTGACGGTAAAGAGCAATGGATTTATGCCCGCTCAGAGAAACTGTTGTCGGTCCATGCTCACCGTAAGCACCGGTGTTGGACAGAGAATACACATCCAGAACACGGACGATTCCATTTTCATCCGCTCCTGCACGAACACGAATTTCCATTTCATGCCGCGGAGAAGAACAGATCTGCGATTCATATCTGGAATAAACAAGCTTACATGGACGTCCTGTTTTCCAGGTCACAAATGCAGGATATACATCGGATACAGCAGTCTGTTTCGCACCGAATCCTCCGCCGATACGCGGCTTGATCACACGGATCTTCGATGAAGGAATATCCAGGGCTGTTCCCAGAATTCTCCTTACATGGAATGGGATCTGTGTCGATGAAACCACATTCAATCGTCCGAAATGGTCCATATAACAATAACTGCGGAATGTTTCCATCATTGCCTGCTGATTTGCTTTTGTATGATAAACCTGATCCACGGTATATTTGCACTGTGCCAGAAGTTCTTCCACATTTCCGGATTCTTCTGTATAGGAAGCACAGAGATTCCGTTTATTATCTGCTCCCACAGGCACTTTGGATTCCCAGTTACCCTCCGGATGAACCAGAGTCTTATGATCCATGGCTGTATGAATATCAAGCACCGGTTCCTCTACACGATACTTGACTTTAATACGCTTCAATGCCTTATCTACTGCAGCCTCTGTTTCTCCCGCAACGATTGCCACAGCATCTCCGACAAAACGCACATGCCGGTCCAGGATCAGACGGTCATAAGGACTCATTTCCGGATAAGTCTGTCCGGCAAGCGTAAAGCGTTTCTGAGGCACATCCTTGTATGTAAAAACACAGGCAATACCGCTCACCTGCGCAGCGGTTCCTGTACGGATATCTTCGATCCATGCATTTGCATAGGGGCTTCTTAAAATTTTTACGATCAGGCAGTCTTTTGGAACAAGATCATCTGTATATACCGGTTTTCCTGTTACAAGGGACATGGCGTCACTTTTCCGCACCGGCTGATTGACGTATTTCATTCTTCTCCCTCCTTCTGTGCTTTTTTGTACTGAAGGAACTTCAGAATACTTCTTGTCTGTCCCACAAATCCGGAACAGCGGCAAAGATTTCCGGACAGATATTCCCGGATTTCCTCTTCCGTAGGATCCGGAATTTCTTTCAGCATGGCAAAAACATTCATAATAAACCCGGGATTGCAGAAGCCGCACTGTTCTGCTCCTTCATCTGCAAGAAAGCTTCCAAATTCTTCCGCTTCTTTCTGCATTCCTTCCAGAGTAATGATTTTGTGTCCTTCTGCCCGAACCGCAAGAACACTGCAGGACAAAACCGGTTTTCCATCCATAAGAACTGTACAGAGTCCGCAGTTGGCAGTTTCACAGCCTCTTTTTACACTGTAACAGCCTTTCTGGCGAAGAAAATCAAGAAGCAGGGTATCCGGTTCTGCTTCTCCGCTGACACAGACACCGTTCAGCCAAAAACTAATATTCATTTTTCATTCCTCCTACTGCTTCCCATGCTCTTCTGGTCAATACCTTTACCAGAAGTTTCCTGTACTCTGCAGACGCACGCATATTTCCTCCGACAGGTACCTTCTGCGCTGCATACTCTGCAAAGGACCGGATTGCAGCTTCACGCTGCTTTTTGGTCATTTTCTTAAATCCCTTCATAATCCCGCGAGTATCTTCTACAATCATCGCCCGTCCCGGCCGGGCACCGATCACCGTAACAGCATCTTCTCCAATAAGAGATGCCGCACATGTCAGCACCGGAAAATCGGTTTCCGAATTACGCTGACTGATATAGCTGCAAAATACCGGTGTTTTTTTCACAATAATATTTACCAGAATATCTCTGTCTTTTTTCATGGAGGCAAATTCTGCCAGAGGAATGATTCCGCCCTGGTAAAGCTCTACCCAGGTATCCATAGCCAGAAACATGGTCAGTACATCGGAAAATCCATATCTTCCATAAATACTGCCTCCTACTGTCGCACAATTGCGAAACTGTACACCTACAATATGACGAAGGCTTTCCCTGACCGCTCCATGAGAAAAGGCATCCAGCGCAGGATTCACTTCCAGATCTCTGAGCGACGTCATACAGCCAATCACAAATTCTTCTTCCGTTTCCGAAATCGTATCCAGTCCCAGACCGGACAGATCAATGGCTGTGGAAACATTCCGATTTCCCATCTTCAGCCATACCATTCCGCCCAAAACACAGGCTGTTTTTTTCTGATTCAGTTCATAGGCCTCGGCAACGCTTTTTACTTTTATATAATTCCTGATTTTCAGCATTCCGTTATCCTTTCTAAATGTATTTTACAAATTTTTTCTGTCCTTTTACAAAGGGCATAAAAATAGACATTTTCTTTTCAATTTTAACAGGAATCATCTCAAATTTCCAGTCTGTGATTTCAAAAACATATAAAAAATCCTGAACACGGATATTTGCATCTGGTACATCAAAAAATATATCAATAATCAGGTGCTTTTTCTGTCTATTTGTGATATAATATAGATACAAAAGAAGGAAAATATGGTAATTATTCACAATGACAGAACCATACTCTGTATTCCAGGAAGGGAGGAATCCTTATGAGTAAACGGATCATTACCATTAACCGCATGTTTGGAAGCGGTGGACGCGCGATTGGAAAGGCACTTGCAGAAGAACTTGATATTCATTTTTATGACAAGGAATTAATTGAACTGGCAA
Organism: uncultured Blautia sp.; assembly: GCA_945864225.1. GTDB lineage: Bacteria > Bacillota > Clostridia > Lachnospirales > Lachnospiraceae > Blautia_A. The sequence continues at coordinate 22,978 of CAMBAL010000018.1, forward strand.
GCAAAGAAAAAAAGATTCCTTTTGATGAACTCGCCAAAGTAGACGAGAAAAAAGCCAACCAGTGGCTTTTCCCGGTAGACTACGAAGTGCAGATGAATCCGGAGTATCATTTTATTCCAATGAATGATGTCCTCTACGAAGTGCAGCGTGATATCATCATCAATCTTGCAGATAAAGAAGACTGCGTCATCGTTGGAAGATGTGCCAATCATATCCTGAAAGATAAAACTCTGAGCGTTTTCATTTATGCGCCTTTTGAGTACCGGGTAAAAACAGTTATGGAGAGAACCGGACGCGAGGAAAAAAGCGTACGCAAACTTGTCAGACGTATGGACAAAGAACGAAAAGCATATTACGAATACTTTACGGATTCCAGCTGGACCGATATGAAAGAATATGATCTCTGTATCGACAGCAGCCGTTTTACCACAGAACAGATTCTGAATGTTTTAAAAGGAAGCCTTTAACGGGCTTCCTTTTTATGAGATCTATTGCAAAAAAACACCACTGTGGGAGGATTCTGCAAAGGCAGGATCTTTTTATATAATCTGCTCCATTCCCATATCATGATAACAGATAATTCTTCAGGAACTCGTAAATCTGCTGTTCCGTTGGAGGACAGCCGTCCAGATGGCATCTGAAATTTCTGGTACAGTGCCCGATCCCCAGTTCTCCTGTTTTCCCACGCCAGCCCTGTCCGATGCAGATTTTTTCTTCCAGTCTTTCAAACAGACCTTCCTCCCGCAGCATATCCAGAGCAGGAATCAGATATCCGTAACAGGCACTGCATGACTCCACTTCTTCCACGGCATCCTGAAGCTCCACAACTTTCCGGGATTTTGGCATTGGTTCCGCATCCCCTTTGCTGCACAGGCAGATTTCTGCCTTATGAATATCCGCACATCCAGCCCCCAGCTGTTCTGCCATAACCACATAAGGAACCTCTGACACCTCATAATGCATCATATGGCAGACATAGGCATCCATCAATACAGGATCTCTTCCGGCAAGAATCCGGTTCATCACCACCGGATGACCGCCATCCTCAAAATCCAGATCGCCGCAGATATTATCTACCACAATAAAATCCTGATAAATCCCTGCTGCAAGATGTGCAATCGGTTTATGGAGCCCCAAAGAATGAAAGCGTCTTTTTTCGAAATTAGGAATCAGGCCTTTCATATTTTTCAGCGCACATGTGATTTTTGTCTGACAATGTCCCTTCAGAACCGGAACATTAATCATAAAATCAACATTCTCCACACAGGCGCACAGATGCAGTTCCATTCCTGCGCAATCCTTTACAACCGCTTTTTCTTTCTGGGTATCTATAAATGGAACTCCGTACTTTTCCGAAAGCTCTTTATATCCGCAGACTTCATAAGCCTCGGACGTTCTGTCGCCAACCCAGGATCCTTCCATCATGGTCAGATTTGTAAACTCATTCTCCTGCAAATATTCCAGAATCCCGGCAACCACCTCCGGATGCGTGGTTCCTCCGTAGGAAGCCACTGTCGGAGAAACCAGATTGGGTTTGATCCCGATTCTGGAGTTCCGATTACCGATCAGACCAGCCAGATCACATACCGTCAGCAATTCTTTTGTCATTTCTTTATATTCTGTACCACTTTTTATATAAATCTGATTTTTTTCCATATCGATTCTCCAATTTAATTTTTACAGACAGAAATGTCTGCTTTTACAGGCATTGCTTTTACAGTTTAATATCGTTCTTTTATGTTAAAACAGAACTTGTACAAAGAGCATATAACAGACTGTTCCACTTACGATTGAGAGCAGGGTATTATGCTTCCACTTATGTAATACGACCACCAGCAAGGCGGACACGATTTCCGGAATCCCGTGTGCCGGACCGGTGAAACTGGTGTTTTTCAGGCAATATACAACCAGCATTGCCATAATTGCCGGCGGCAGAACATTTCCCAGATAAAGTATCGGACGGGGTGTTCCCCTGGAAAATACCGCAAACGGCAAAAAACGAAGAAGCTGTGTCACTGCCCCCATAACAAGAATCAACATCAGCGAATATTTCACATCAATCATGATCCGCTTCCTCCTTTGTAATAACCCCTTTCAAAACAAAAAGACCTGCCGTAATGCCGATCATGGATGGTATCAGAAAATTGGATACACCGAACACCGCAAGACAGATTACCGTAACCGCAATTCCAAGCACTGCAGGGATATGCTGTTTATTTTTCTCCCACTGTTCCACCATGATGACTACAAAAAGTGCAGTCATGGAAAAGTCAATTCCGTTTGTATTAAACGGGATGACACTTCCCAGAAGGCCTCCAAGAAAGCTGCCCAGCACCCAGTAGCTCTGATCCATCAGGGTAACCCAGAAATAATAATCTTTTTTACGGATTCCTTCCGGCAGACAGGGATCACACACAAGAGAATACGTCTCATCTGTCAGCCCGTAAATCAGATAGGGCCTTGCGGCTCCTGTATCACGGTATTTCTCAACCATCGATACCCCATAAAAAACATGTCTTGCATTTACCATCAATGTCATAAATGCTGCTGTAAGCAGGGATCCATGCCCTGCAAGGAGGCCGACTCCCACATACTGCATGGATCCGGCATAAATAGCTACGCTCATCAGGACTGCCCACCAGAAGGAATATCCCTTGTCATGAAGCAGGATACCAAATCCGATCCCGAGTACAAGATATCCTGCCATCACGGGAATCGTCGATAAAAATGAATATTTTATTGTCTGTCTGTTCATTTCCAGTTCCTCATTTGTCTTCCGAAATTTATGTTAAAGCTGCAAACATATCGGACATGAAACATTTTATCATACAATAATGACCGGGTCAAAAAACTTTTTGACAAACTCAAAAACAAGACAACGGCGGGGAGCTTTAATGTTTGCTCTCCGCCATTGTCTTGTTTTTATATCAGGGAGTTTCCAGGTAGCCCCAGCCGTACCAGTCGTCGTATCCGGGCTCTCCCATATCCTGCGTCATATCCGCGAAATGTTCTGTGATCAGCAAAGGATCATTGCCGTCCTGAAGATAATCGGCGATCATGCCGGAGACACGGGCGGCGGCATAGGATGAGCCTTTTTCATCGCCGCAGTCACCGCGGACACAGAAATCGACGGCTTCTCCGTAAAGATACCACAGGCTGGTCTGCGGCTCTCCTTCCTCATTCAGGTTGACACCTGCGATGCCGATGACCTCGTCCCATGCGGCGGGATAAGCGACGGTACCGGGACCGGTGCTCAAACTCAGATTACCGGTGCTGGCAACGAGGATGGCGCCCTGGTCATGAGCGTGGAGAATGGCTTCATGAAGAGCGTCACTTTCGTCAGCCAGCGTCCAGCTCATGTTGATAACATCCGCGTGATATGTATCCACGGCGGCATACAGCGCGGAAATAATAGCCTCTTCATTCACGGTATCCTGAGAATCAAAACACTTGAGCATAACCACCTTCGCCTCCGGCGCACCGTTTCGCACCAGCGAACAGATACGGGTGCCATGGCCGACAGAATCCGTCAGATCATCAGGATCATCCAGGAAGCTCTCTCCTTCCGTGTGATTCTCGCTGCAGCCGGAATCAAGGATACAGACAGTGATCTCTTCCGCTGCATAACAGGTCGTCCACGGAAGGATCATGAATAAAATCAGAATTGCAGGAAGAGCCGAAACTCTTCCTGCAAAGTTAAAAATCGTTCGTTTCATATTACCTTCTATTCCGGAAGTTCTCCGGCTGCTGCTTCAGCAGCCGGTGCTTCCTGAACTGGTTCCGGGGCCGGTTCGGACATCGGCTCCGGTTCGGCCGTGGGTTCCACGATCGGCTCGGCCGTGGGTTCCGGAGTCGGCTCGACCGTAGGTACCGGAGTCGGCTCAGCCGTTGGTATCGGGGTCGGCTCAGCGGTAGGTACCGGAGTCGGCTCAGCCGTTGGTTCCGGAGTCGGCTCGGCGGTTGGTTCCGGGGTCGGCTCGGCCGTAAATTCCGGAGTCGGCTCGGCCGTTGGTGTCAGAGTCGGCTCGGCCGTTGGTTCGACGTAAGCCATTAGTTCGAACAGTGCTTCTCCCCAGGAAACGCTGCCGTCCTCCAGAACTGCACCTACGTACAGCTTATAACGTCCGGAAACGTAATCCGCTGCATCCAGTTCGATCTTCTTTTCTTGGGTCATGTCGATCAGCTCCGGTTCGGACTGGCCGTCCTGCTGCTGGGTGTATACCAGATATTCGGAAGCGGTCTTGCTCACATCCCACTTGAATTCAACCTTCTTCTGGTCTTTTGCAAGCTGGATCGTCCACAGGTCATCGGTCTTCTTCGCATCCTGTTTCGGCTCGATCCTGACCACATTTCCGATGGCGCCGGGTTCCAGTACAGGCGTAGGTTCCACTGTCGGCACGGCGGCTGCCGCCCTGCTGCGCAGGCTGAAGGAGGATGCGTTCGTCACTGTCGTATTGTTCTGATCCGCAAGTTCCATGTAGACATCAAGGTCTGACAGGGTCCACTTGGTTTGGCCGCTTCCATATTTAATCGTACACACAGCATTCCCTGACTCATTACTCTCTACTTCTAAATAAACCTCAAAACGGTTGGCACCGGAGACAATATGGGATCCGTCGGCTTTGTATTCGTTGTCGCTCAGGAGTATATCTGTTCCATGACGATAGACTTGGATTCTGCTGACATGCAACATGCCCAGATTTCCGCCATCCAGGCTCATCCATACCTCGGTTTCGGCAGTGCCATACTTGTTATCCGTTATGGTCTTTCTATCTCTGGATGTCAAGTTGCCCACCCCGTAGAGATAATTGCCGCTTCTCATAATGATATTGGCATATCTGTAGTTAGTAACCGGCAATTCGATCTCAACATCAGCCTCACGATAGTTGCTGCCCACTACGCCATTGATTGTCTCTGTATACGGTTGGAACACCGCATTGTAGACAGCGGTATTTTCAACAAACTTATCGGGATCCGGCCATTCCATCCATCCGGGCACACTCTCACCGGTCTTATCATTGACGGGCAATCTCTTGATGCGAGGCTCGAAATTTCCAAACGTGTTAACCGGCTCCGCAGGCGGTTCAGGCTGGTAGACATTTTCTTCGGCGATATAGCCGCCGCAATTATTGGTATCGGGCGTTGATCGGCTAACCTGCACGGTGAAGGTTTCCCTAAGCTGGGCGTAGTTCTCCGGCTTATCCACATATGGCAGGTAGTATGCCTCCACGGAGTGTCCGTCACCGAAGTCTGCATTGTCTCCTTTAATACTTGCGCACAGCGTTATGCCTTTCATGGAAGCATCCCAAACCCACTTGCCGTTGATCTGCTCACCGTTGATACCGGTAACCACCAGCCCCGAGAGCATGTCGTTGGCAGTCTTGATTATATCATTTGACGTGCCGTTTGGATCTGTGCACAGCTGCTGACCGTAGCTCAGCGGGGAGACAGAATGTTTGGTCTTATCCAGCTTCAGCTTCGCGGGCTGAATGGTAAAAGTCCTAACCTTATCGGCTGTAGTTCCGTCACTCCACGCAGTATTTACGCTATCCTTTAGCTTCAGGACGACTGTGTAATCACCCGCGTCAATGCCGCCGCTGTTGCTCTCCACGGTGTAGTAGGCGGTGTCGGAAATGTTCGCCTTCTGCAGGGTTCCATTGTACTCTGCCGGCTCGATCACAGGGATCGCCACCTTGCCGGAGGTCACCGTGATTTTTACCGGTGCCTTGCAGGGGTTAAACAGATCCGTACGATCCGGCTGGAAGACGATATTGTACTCGAATGTGCCGACTTTATCCAGTACGGTGTCCGGGTTCTCCCATACCAGGGTTCCTGTCAGATCGCCATAGTTCTCAATGGCCCATTTGTAGGTTTCACTACATGCTTCGATATCAAACAAGCTCCAATGAGAGTAGCTTCCCTTTAACAGAGTCATGTAGTCGATATCGCCCAGCTTTGTGCCTCCTTCAACGGTGAGCGGCATTAAGGCGTTGGGGCGATTGAAACTCGTATCCGAGGGAACGATTTTGAAAGTCGCGCTGGTATTCGCGCTAGCGTTCGGGTCGACAAGATAATATTCATCCAGATCAAAAGGATACGCTTCATATTGTTTGCCTGGTTCATCATCGTAGACGTAACGTGTTGTCAGTTCAAGGGGTTTATCTTTCTCCAGCGTGATTGTAGCCGTACCGGGCATGTACGAGTCCACTTTAAACATTGCGTTAATTCCCATGTTGCTCGGCATCCTGTCGCCGGTATCGACATCGACCATATAGAAACCATCTAAATGCCTATATATTACAATATACAGGTAAAACCCGCCCAAAAATTCCTCACCGTAATACGGGACTTCATCGCCGAGATCGAACACCGGTTTCACGCCGATCTGCGCGGACACGGCGATTGCCGTCTGCGCGCTGCTGTATTTCTTGGTATCTTCAGGTGTGAACACCACCTCGTATATCAGTTCCCCGTTATCCTTACCCAGCGGTCTGATGCCGGGATCCGCCCACTGGAAGGTACCAGGTACCTCGATTCCTTTTTCGTCTTTTGCCGTACCGGTCAGTTCCACATCGGCAAGGGTGGTGCCGTAAGGAATGTATTTCTTTCCTTCCGGATAAACAGCGCTCACATCGATGGTTACCGGGTTCAGCAAAGACTTCACGCTGATGTTCTTGCTTGCGGCTGTGATATTACCGTCATCGTCGATGAAGGATATGGTTACTCTATAAGTATAGATATCACCATCTTTATTCTGAACCGCATCTCCGATCTTTTCAACTTCGCTCATAAGAGCTTTTCCATAGATGTCGACATATTTATATTCATTTTCATATTTATTATTATTTTCATCTTCATCTACTAATATAAAAGTCGGAGAAGCCAGAGCTGTCTGGACAAAGCTGTCGATATTTTCCAGCTCGTTCACGCTCATGGTAGCTGATGACGGAATGGCACCAAGCAGTTTCTGGATGATCTCCTGGACAGGAACTCTGGTCTCCCAGACATCCCGGAACTCATGATCACCGGTGGATCCCTTGGGGATCACCACTTCAAGTGCCGGCTCGTCACTGTCTCCATCGACCCATCCGAGGAAGTTATAGCCTACCGCGGAAGGATTGACCAGCGTAATATCATCTCTTTCAATCGTATACGTGCGTGGGTTGTCCGCCTCGCCGCGACGGAGTTTGAATTCTTTTGAGAAGAGGGAATATTCCACAATCTTCCAGGTCGCAGTCAAGGTGATATTACCATAAGAACCTGCCTCGATCCAGCAATCGAAACTATCGTCGTATTTGGCAGGGCCCGTTACTTCCCAGCCGCAGAATTCATATCCTTCGCGGGTAGGATGGGCAATGTCGATCCTGTCGTCCTCGACGGTGTAGGATGCCGGGTTGCCGGGGTCGTTCGTGCCGCCGTTCATAATGTAGGTGATAGTATAATCCACAGGCTTCCATCCCGCATACAGATTCATATCGCCTTCCACGAGATAAGTGGCAAAATCGATCTCATCTTCCTCCTGGCAGTCCGACGTACGGTACCAGCCGGTAAATTCGTAGTTTGTGCGTTCGGGATCCGGGGGAACTTCCTTCTTAATCAGTTCACCGACATATTCGGTTGCCGGCCAGTGGAGATCCAAGCTTTCCTCTTCTTTATAGTTCAGCCAATAATCAAACTTGGCCTTCTCTAACCAGCGTGCATAGAAGGTCATGCTTTCGTAGAGCCAGTACTCGCTGGATTCCTTATGCACTTCACCGGTGTAATCAGGCGTGCGATACCAGCCGCCGAAATCATAGCCCTCGATGTACGGCAGGACCAGTTCCACCATTTGCTGGTCGACCCTCATCTCGAAGGTGAACCGTTCCTTTTCCGAATCATCGCCAGGGAAGATCTGAACATGAGCGCTTTCAAGTCCATCCCCGGAACCGCCTCCGACGATTCCGTAGTATTGTGCCTTACCCTTCTGGCCGCCAAAGTCCACGGTGACAGTCACCCACCAGTCGGCGTAGAGGTCGGTGTTTTCGGTGAACGTTTCGCTGCCGGTATATGGGTTGCCTTTAAATTCGGAATTATCGTACCAGCCCTTGAAGATCAGGCCTTCCACAACAGGATTCTCCGGCATGGTAATGCTTCCATCCTCCGCGATATCGGCAATGCGGTAGATGCCCATATCGCCGTAGTTATACCGGAAGTTCACCTGATTGATCTTCACACCGCGCAGGTCGATGCTCACATCCTGTGCCGGCATGATAAAGGTGACCGTATTCTCAGTGATATCGTCCGTATTCTTAGTGATGTCGTAGTTGAGGTCCGCAGCATCAGAGGTGAGCCGCAGGTTGTTATAGCCTTCCAGCAGAATTGCGGAAAGGGTCACCTCAGCACCGGGAACGATGGCGTTCATCATGGAAGCATCAGGGTACTGGATCTCCCAGGACTTAATGCTGCCGGCATCACTGTTAACGGTGAGTTTTCTTGGAATGTGTTCCAGTCTCAGGGTGACTACAGATTCTTCCTCGTTTCCAGTGAGGGTCAGTCCGCTTTCAAAGGCATCCATGCCGGATCTGTGCAGCAGGATTGCGCGCTCTGTTCCGTCAAATGCGGCGCGGTCCGCGGTCAGGGTCCAGCGGTTCGTTTCTCCCTCCACAGGAGCAAAGGTCAGAGTCGCTGCCGAGCTGTTTTCGACGGTGAACTCGGTGCCATCGGGCGCGTCAGGCGCTTCGATGATGTAGGTGATCTTTCCGGGAACGCCTCCCACGGTCACCTCCACATCCATGAAGGCACTGCTGTAACAGTTCAGGTCGTCCGGGGTAAAGGTTATCCTGTAGGTGGATGTACCTACTCCCGGCAGAGTGGATGGAGCCTCCCATGCAAAGGTACCTGCAACTGTATCTTCAGCAGACGTTGACGCGTTCAGAGCAAGGTCCGCAGGGGTAATGCTGCTCAAAAGCCTGCCGTAATCGGCGTTGTATTTCGTGCTGCCGCTCAGGATGGTTTTTGCACGGGTGATGGTGATGACATCGCTGGCATCCGTGCCTGCGATGGCGTACAGGGACTTGTCGCTGACGCCGGAGATCTCACAGGTCTCATAAGACTTCAGTTTGACAGTGGCCCTGCCGGGCGTGATCATGGACTGTTCGAGCACAGCGCCCGTGATGTTGAAGCTCGCGCCCGTGATCATCTTGCGGGTCGCGATATCACTTGCGTAGAACTTGCACTCGGTTACATCCACTGCCCGTCCCATATATTCGATGGTATCGGGCGCATCGAGGACGATTTTCACGCCGATCTGGGTATTGACGGCGATCTGCGTTTCCGCAGTGCTGTATGTGCCGGAATCCTCAGGTGTGAACACGACCTTGTAGATTTCACTTCCGTTGTCCGCGCTAAGGGGAACGATGGTGTCATCCGCCCACGCGAAGCTTCCCTTTACCTCTGTGCTGCCATAGCTTGCCGTTCCGGTCAGTGCCACACTAGCGAGGCTCGTGCCGTAAGGGATATAACTGCTGTCCGCCGGATAGCCGGCTTCCGCTTTGATGGTGACAGGGTTCTTCAGTACCCGCAGCAGGAAATCCTTGCTGTCAGAGAAGGTATTTTCTTCATCCTGATAGGTCACGGTCACGGTCGCGGTGTAGGAATAGCCCTCGCCGTCCTCTTCCGCTTCGCCGTACGGTACGGCCTCTACGGAAAGATGTGCAAGATGGTCGGCACAGTTCTCATCATCCTCCACTGCGTTCCATGCGATTTCCCGGATCACATCGGTGCCCGTGAAATCATTGATACTCATCTTGTGGGAATCCGGGATGGCCGCCAGTGCCGCTTCCACGATTTTGGCATTGGGGTCGTCGGCTCTCCATTTGGCAGTATAGCTGCGGTTTCCGGTGGAGCCCGCCGGGATCTTCACTTCCAGCGTCGGTTCCGTGAGATCCGTGCCCGTCCAGCCGAGGAAGGTATAGCCTTTTGCTGCGGGGTTGTTCAGCACGATCTCCGCACTCTCAACATTGTAGCTTTCCGGATTTGGCGCAGCCGTTTCGCCGCGGATGAGTTTGTAACTGATGGTATACGTAATGGGTTTCCATCCGGCACTCAGGGTGATGGCACCGGTGGAACCGGCAGGGATCACCACATCGGTTGTCGGCTCTGCCAGACCCGTTCCCGTCCAGCCAAGGAACTGGTAACCCTTCCGTTCGGGTCTTCCGATGGCGGTCTCACCGCTCTCAACGGTATAGCTGTCCGGATTGGACGCACTGTTCTCACCGCCGTTCAGCTCGTAGCTGATGGAATATACTTCCGGTTCCCATCCGGCGTACAGCGTCATGGTGCCTTCAACCAGGTAGGTATCCGGGTCGATCCGGTCTGCTTCCCCCAAGGCCGGTGTGCGGTACCAGCCGGTAAATTTGTAGCCGTCACGCTGCGGTACTTCACCGGGGGCATTCTGCATCTTCATGCCCACATATTCCAGGGCCTCATGGAATGGAGCCTCGTCCACGCCGTCATTCTTCCTGTAGGTCAGGGTGGCGGCCTTCTTCCAGCAGGCGTAGAAGGTCACGCCTCCGGTAAGCTCAAAGGACGAGAGGTTCATCATGCCCTCTCCCGAGAAATCGGGCGTGAGATACCAGCCGAAGAAACGGTATTCTGTGGATTCCGGAAGGACGATCTCAAGCGCATGGTCACCCACCTTCTGCGTGGAGTAGGTAAAACGCTCATACTCGGTCTCGTCGCCCGGGAAGATCAGTTCGAAGGAGGACGAGCCGCCGGAACCTTCCTCTCCGGAAGAGGTATCATAGGCCGCCTTGCCCTTCATAACGCCGAAGTCCACGGTGACGTTTACCCGCCAGTCGGCGTAGAGCGTGATGTTTCCGCTGAGCTTTTTGGTGAAGTCGAAGGCTTCTCCCGTGCATCCGGCATTGTCATACCAGCCTGCAAAGGTAAGGCCTTCCACGGAAGGATCTTTCGGCATGGAGATGCCGCCGTCCTCCTGCGTGTCGATTGTGCGGTAGACACCCATATCGTCATAGTTGTACAGGAACTCCGCCTGGTAATCCTTCACACCGCGCAGCACAAGTTCCACATCCTGCGCCGGCATGGTGAAGCTGAACCGGCCATTCTCATAAGAAGCATTCAGTCCCGCAGGGTCAGAGGTGGAACGCAGTTCGTTATAACCGTCCTTAAGACTGACGGAAAGGACCACCTTTTCACCGGGGGCGATGGCATCCGCCTGGCCGCCGGCAGGAGTCAGCATCTCCCAGGTGCCAATGCCGTCCATTGCGGAGACGGAGAGCTTTCTTGGAACATAGTCCAGCTTCAGGATGACCTCGGACTCTGCTTCGCGTCCGGTAATGGTCAGTCCGCATCTGACGGGGTCGTTCTCTCCCATCTGGAGCATGATCGCGTGCTCTGTGCCGTCGAAGGCAGCTCGGGCTACGTCCAGTCTCCAGCGGTTCTGCTCTCCTTCCACAGGGGCAAAGGACAGCGCCTTTTCCTCACCATAATCGGCGGTGACTGTGAACAGCGCATCGGAAGGCGCGTCAGGTGCTTCAATGATGTAGGTAACTTCACCCGGATAGCCGCTGACGGTCACCTTTGCGTCGATGGCTGCGCTGCTGTAGCAGCTCAGGTCATCCGGTGTAAAGATCACTTTGTAAGTGTATTCTCCCGCTTTCTTCAGAGGGATATTGGGATTCTCCCATGCGAAGGTACCGGCAACAGTATCTCCCGCTGCTGTTGCAGCCTTAAGATCCGGAACGATGCTGCGCAGTACACTGTCGTAATCGGCGGTGTACTCCGTCACGCCGCTGATGACCGGAACTGCGCGGGTGATGGTGATGGTATCGCTGATATCCGTGTCGGCGATGTCGTACAGATCCGGATCGCTGACACCGGTGATCTCAAGTGTTTCGTATCCCTTCAGCGTGACAGTGGCCCTGCCGGGCGTGGTCACGGACTGTTCCAGCACAGCTCCCGTGATGCTGAAGGCCGCTCCGGTGATCTTCTCACCGGTATCTATGTCAACTGCATGGAAGCTGCACTCGGACAGATCCAGTGCGCGTCCCGTGTACTCGATGGTATCCGGCGCATCGAGGACGACCTTCACGCCGGTCCGTGCATTGACGGCGATCATCGTTTCCGCAGTGCTGTATCTGCCGGGATCCTCGGGTGTGAACACGACCTTGTAGATCTCGCTGCCGTTATCCGCGCTAAGGGGAACGATGGTGTCATCCTCCCACGTGAAGCTTCCCTTTACGGTTTTGCCGTCAGAGGTCGCCTTTCCGGTCAGTTCCACATCCGCAAGGCGCGTGCCGTAAGGAACGGATTTTCTTCCGGACGGATAGCGGACATCCGCGCTAATGGTAACGGGATTCTTCTCGACCTTCAGCGCAACCTTCTTGCTTTTTGCACTGATATTGCCGTCGTCGTCGGTGAAGGTAACAGTTGCTTTCACGGTATAGGAAATGCTCGCGCTTCCCTCAACCGCCTCGCCAACCTGTTCGACCGTTACGGAAATCTGATCGAGGTACGGGGCAAAAGTATCATCGCCGGTCAGCGCATCCATGGCGAGTGTTTGGATAACCTCAATGCCGGAGAAATCGTTCACACTCATCGTGTGCGAATCCGGAATTGCTGCCAGTGCCTTCGCAACGATGTCATCGATTGACGTATTGGCACGCCAGTTGGCTCTGTAGCTGCGGTTACCGGTGGAGCCTTTGGGGATCACCACATCGGTGGTTGGCTCGGTGAGGTTCGTGCCGGTCCATCCCAGGAAGGTGTAACCGGTACGCGTCGGATTTTCCAGCGCAATAGCTTCACTTTTGACAGTGTATGTGTCGGGTACGGTCTGCGTCATGGTGCCCCCTGCGGCATCGCAGCTGAGCGTATAGACGCTGATCTCCCAGTTGGCAGTCAGGGTGATGTTGCCGGTGGAGCCGGCCGGGATGCGCACTGTTCCGTCATCCGTGCCGATGCCTTTCGCTGTCCATCCGAGGAACTGATAGCCCTTGCGGGTGGGTTCGCCAATGACGATATCTTTGCTCTCAATGGTGTAGTAGCCCGGGTTGGCGGGATTGTTCTCGCCGCCGTCCAGATTGTAGGTGATGATGTATTCCTGCGGCTTCCATCCCGCATACAGCGTAATGGATTTTTCCACAATATAGTCATCGAGTCTGACATAGTTATCCGCGGTGGTTTTGGACGAGCGGAACCATCCGAGGAACCTGTAGTTCTCGCGCTGCGGCTTTTCGGGCATGTGCTGTACCGGCATACCCACATATTCCATGGACATGTAGTAGGGCTTTTCCTGTTCGCCATAATTCAGCTCGTAGGTCAGGAAGGCGTAGGCCTTCCAGCAGGCGTAAAAGGTCACACCTCCGGTGAGCACGTAAGTCGCCGGATTCACGGGTTCTCCCGAGAATTCCGGATTTGTGTACCAGCCGAAGAACTCGTAGCCCATATAGCTTGGCAGCTTGTAATCCAGCGCGGTATCGCCCACCTTATGCGTGGAATAGGTGTAGCGGGCGTATTCGCTCTGATCGCCGGGGAAGATCAAACCGTAGCCGTTGGCTTCCGCCTTCCCTTTCGGTCCGCCCAGATCCACGGTGACATTCACCCGCCAGTCGGCATACAGAGTAATGTTGCCGGTGATCGGCTTCGCAAAGTCAAAAGGTTCGCCCCTGCATTCGGCGTTGTCGTACCAGCCCGCGAAGGTCAGTCCGCTGACGGATGGATCGGATGGCCGTCCGACGGCGGAGCCTTCCTCCACATCCGCGCTCCGGTATACGCCGAGCCCGTCATAGTTGTACATGAAGTTCACCTGATAGTTGCGCGATCCGTATAAGGTCACACTGACGTCGTGGGCCGGCATGGTGAAGGTGACCGTGCTGCCGTCAGAGCGATACTGCAGTCCTGCGGGCTCAGAGGTGAGGCGCAGATTCTGATAGCCGTTCATCAGCCCGGCAGAGAGGACGACCTTTTCGCCGGCGAGGATGCTGTTCATCTGCGAAGGATCGTGGGAACGGATTTCCCAGGACGCGATGCCTTTCCCGCCGGTGACGGAGAGTTTCTTTTTCAGGCTTTCCAGCTTCAGTACGACGACGGATTCCTTCTCGCGTCCGGTGACCGTCAGTCCGGAATCGATGGTCTCTCCTCCGTTCACACGCATCTGGATTGGTCTCTTGCTGCCGTTAAAAGCAACACGCGGAACGGTCAGGCTCCAGCGGTTCGACGTATCCTCCATGCGCGCGAAGGTCCTGTTTTCCCCTGTGTCTCTGCCGCGAACCGTGAACAGGGTATCCTCAGGCGCATCTTCCGCTTCGATGATGTAGGTAATATCACCGGTATATCCCTGATAGCGGTTGACGAACAGACAGAAGGTCACGCTGTATTCATTGGTCGTCTCATACACGTTATAGCGCACAGTTCCGCTGTTGGGCGTCAAATAGCACAGGTTGCTGAATTGCGGAATGCTGTACTGAACGGTGCGGTTTACCTGGTTGAGGGTCGGGTTGAACCAGGAGAGCATCGATTCATCGATTTCGGGATATTGCTTCTTTACAGTGGCGATCACTTCGTCGAGATCGATCTCACCGGTTGCGCTGATATCTGTGGGACAGCCCAGAATGTGGGTGTCCTCGAAGGTGGTCTCATACACGGTGGTATTGTCCCACTGTGCTGCCTCGATCCCCCAGCTGTGGGCGCACCAGTCGTACAGTGCGATGTTCACGTCGACCGTGGTGACGGCCATCTTGAATTCGCGATGGAAGGGGAATACCTGCCGATGGTTCTTGATCAATTCGGACTTGTTTTTATTCTTATAAGTCAGCACCACATCGCACTGATAATCCTCTACCTTGTAGTTGGCCGCCGCATACTCGTCTGCGTAGATCGAGCCGCACCTGTGGCCGTCTGTGCCATCGCCAACAACAATGACGTTGACGCGCGGATCATCAGCCGCGACAGGTTCGCCGTTGATGACCACGTTCTCCAGCGACAGCTTTGCGGTGACATTGCCCTCCTGCAGATTTTCAAACAGCAGCTGGCTTTTGGTGCATTCGGCCGTGCGCAGGTCGTAGGAATCCAGGGTAAGATAGAGCAGGTTGTAGCTGGTTTTGTAGTTGGCGTTCTTCATGGTCTTCGCCCACATTTCCTCCAGCGGCGCCTTCTCCACCACGCTCATGGTCATGTAGTGGTCCAGGGTGTACAACGACCATCGCTCCGACCAGAGCGTGCCGCCGAACTCAAAGGCAAAGAGGAACAGGTCGACCCTCGTTTTACAACCGAGGTCCAGTTCTATGCCCACATCCAGATGCAGCGCGTCCGCATAATTGCCTCCGCCCGCCGACACTGCAGCTTTATGCATGAACATGCCTGCCAGTTCGACATAGACAAAGACCGCGCCGAAGAAGTGTGGCTGAATGACCTGGGCGAGCTTGCCGTAAAAGGTGAGCTGGACACCCAGCCGCACACCCATCGCGCCGATCAGGAAGACCTCGCTGGTGACGTCGCTGGCCAGTTTCTGCTTGTAGGTACCGCCCTTGGACGTCTTGAAGTTGTAGTTAAAGCCGACCTTCTGGCCGTACTCCGCCGTGATCTTAACGCCGAAATTGGCTGTCACAGACGCTTGGCCGATGAGTTCGATCTTACCTCCAAGTGTCACGAGACCATAGGCAGCGTTCTTCTTGATATCCAGCAAAGGCACAACGAACAGATCAAAATATTCGTGTTCGGTTGAAGTCAGGCAGATCATGCAAGTCACCAGATCATGGGCCGCCTTTTCGTAATCGTAGCCGTCCACTGCCGTTCCGTCTGCCTGGATGACCTCCTCCAGCGTGGTCTTGGCCTTATCGATAACATTCGTACCTTCGCCGGTGACCACCTCGAGTTCCAGGTTCATGTCGGTCTTGGTCTTGAATACAACGGACATATCCATCCACAGGAACCCGCCGTCCGCATTGACATCCAGCGTCAGCTGCTGCTCAAAGTGCATCTTCGGGGAGATCGTGGCAAGCGTGCCCTCCACATCTAAAACGTCATACGTAGTGGTGTACAGCACCATGGTATAGGTCACATCAACGCTGACGGTCAAGGTGTTGCCTTCGGGCGTGATATGGGGATCCACATCGATGCTGGTGGGATCGACAATCGTTCCGGCCAGTGAGTAGGTGCCGGGACCGTACTTGTCGTCCAGGATCTTCTGCGTTTCATCGCTGGTCATGACGGCCATCATCATCTGCGCCTTCAGTTCTTCATTGGAAGATATCTGGCTGACGATGGTCTTTTCGGCCTGGGCGATCTGTTCCTCGGTCAGCTGCTCCTCCAGGTCCACTCCCTCGGTGGTATGGATCTCCAGCTCGGAGATGTAGTCCTCCGGATCGGCATAGCGGAAGGTGACCTCGCTGGTCCCGTCTTCCAGGGGCTCCACGGTCATGATCTGGGCATACAGCACATAGCCTGCCAGATCGCCGCTCTCCCATTCGGTGACGGAGACTTCGTCCCGGTTGATCTCGCCGTCGTAGAATACAACGACCTGTTCCGGCCGGAGATCCGCATCGCCGGTCAGGATCAGCCTGCCGGGAATGACCTCTCCTTTCGCTTCGTTTTCGTCCAGCATATTGAACACAGTGCTTTCCCCGGTATAGTCGCTCATATCCTCATTATCAAAATCGTCCGTATCGTTCGTCCTGCTCACGGGAGTATAATCGGTCACATCGTCCCACAGGACGTAGGTCAGCCCTTCGGCAAACTCAACGACTTCGATCTGCTCACGGTAGATGCTCACCGTCAGTGTATCGATGTATTCCGGCTGTCCTTCAAACATCACACCGTTCTGTGCGGTCAGGGTAAAGGTGGAGCCAGGGACGAAGCCCTCTTCGCAGTAGATCTCCGCGCCTCCTTCGGTCTCGCGAACGGAGATCTCCGGAGCTTCCGGGCCGGTGCCGGCTTCGAGGGTGATGTTATCCAGAACCTCGTCTGCGGTCATGCCCTCGGGCAGTACAAGGCCGATGGCCGCCTCGCCGTCGGGAAGCTCGACCTCGGCAACGGTGCCCGGCTTTTCGCTAGCGATCTGCTCCTCGGAGGAATACAGGGCATAGAGGGTCATGCTCTCTTCAATGGGATCCATGTAGCCAAAGCCCGTGGTGCATTCCTCGTCCACGCACCATCCTCCGAAGGTATAGCCCTCTTTGGCGGTGTACAGGCTCTGTACCGGCTTGGTCAGCAGATACTCGCCTTTGGCAAATACCAGCGGTTCCAGCTCACTTCCGCCGAAGGTCTCAAAGGTGACCACCGCCGCGTCGGCTTCATCGACGAAGCGGGCGTACAGGGTCATATCTCTGTCCACGGTTTCCAGACGGGAAGCCGGAGTGGTAAAGTCAGCGTCTTCATACCATGCGGTGAAGATCTTTCCCTCCAGCTCGGTGTTCGCCTCAGCGTAATTCACCATGCCTCCGGGAGCGACTTCCTGGGTTTTGACGGGTGTACCCTCGGTGACGAAGGACACCAGCCATTTGTTCAGTACGAAATCCACCTGCTCGCCCGGCTGCAGTTCCACGACCTCGTCATCGGGGCCGGTCACTTCAAAGGCTTCCTCTGTTTCGTTGACCACGGAACCGGTAGCCCGGACAGTCAGGGCATTTACAGCCTCCTGCACACGGACCACGCCCAGAGCGCCGCTGCCCTCAATGATCACTTCGTCCGCACTCTTGACGATGATCTCGGGAAGCTGCGTGCCGGAATTCATATGAAGATAGATCAGGTCCGGCTCTTCTTCGTCCGGATCGGTTTCTTTATCTGAATCAGTTTCTTCATTATTTGGGTCTGTTTCTTCTGAATCTGCTTTTTCATTTGAATCTGCTTCTTCTGAATCTGCTTCTTCTTCTGAATCTGCTTCTTCTGAATATGCTTCTTCTTCATATTCATCTTATTCTTCTTGTTCTTCTTCTGGTTTGT
>CAMBAL010000019.1 GCA_945864225.1 uncultured Blautia sp.
GGCTGCAGAAAAGATCGATGTAGACGAAACAGGAAAGATCACCGGTCTGTTCTAAAGACCAGCTCTGAAGATTTCCCCTGGATATCCTTTTTGGGGGAAGATTTTCAGAATCATATGTGTGGAATCCTGTCCTGGCAATCCAATGACCGGACAGTTCACCAAGATTCATAGACCTTCATAAAAACCCGAAAATCCCACACTCAGGAAGACATAATCTTCCGGAGTGTGGGATTTTAATTTCACAGAACTCATCTTTCTATGGCTTTTACGTTTCATGAATGAATTTTCAAACACGCTCTAATCGACAAATCACTTTTTTCTGCATAGACATCATAATTATAAAAAGCCCCCAACTCTGCCGGAACAGAATGGAGGCCTTTCTCACGATTTCTAAAATATGTTATTAATGAATCTTTGAAAAGAAATTTCTCAGAACAATTCTTTCATGGTCGGATACAGTTTTCTGAACTGCTGGTATTTTTCCTCATATTTCGCCACCAGTTCCGGTTCCGGCTCTACAGTATCTACCACTTTGGCAAGTTTTTTGCCG
The DNA here is from genome assembly GCA_945864225.1 of uncultured Blautia sp. Classification (GTDB taxonomy): domain Bacteria; phylum Bacillota; class Clostridia; order Lachnospirales; family Lachnospiraceae; genus Blautia_A. Next base: position 551 of record CAMBAL010000019.1, read on the forward strand.
ATGGTTTCCACATCCGGATATGCTCCGCAGCCAACAGCAGCCAGCATAGCGCCGCCCATGGAAGGTCCTTCTTCATTTTCCAGAACATCTACTTTGAGATTCATAACATTGGCAATAATCTTCTTCCACAGCGGGCTCTTTGCGCCGCCGCCGCAGATCTTTGTTCTTTCAATTTTGATTCCAAGGCTTCTGGCAACTTCCAGAGAATCTCTCAGACCAAAAGCAACACCTTCCAGAACTGCCTGAGTCATATCTGCTCTTGTCGTATCCATGGACATTCCAAAGAAAACGCCTCTTGCATCCGGATTGTTATGCGGAGAACGCTCACCCATCAGATATGGCAGGAAGAATACATGATTCTCACCAAGTTTCGTGATCGGTGCCTGCTCTGCGGCATAATCCTTTGTCTGCAGAATTTCTTCCGCCCACCATTTGTTGCAGGAAGCTGCGCTCAGCATACATCCCATCAGATGATAACTGCCGTCTGCATGATCAAAGGAATGCAGTGCATTGTTCTCATCCACGCCGAATTCTTTGCTGGAAATAAAGATTGTTCCGGATGTTCCCAGGGAAATATTACACTGGCCGTCACCAACGGTTCCGGTTCCAACAGCTGCTGCCGCATTGTCGCCTGCGCCCGCTACGACTTTGACATCTGTGGACATACCAAGTTCTGCTGCCACTTCCGGCTTCAGAGTTCCCACAACCTGCCAGCTCTCATAAAGCTTCGGAAGCTGTTCTTCCGTAATGCCGCAGATTTCCAGCATTTCTTTGGACCAGCAGCGGTTCTTTACATCCAGGAGAAGCATACCGGACGCATCAGAAACATCTGTGCAGAAAGAACCTGTCAGGCAATATGCCAGGTAATCTTTCGGAAGCATAATCTTTTCAACTTTTTTGAAATTCTCTGGTTCATTTTTCTGCATCCAGAGAATCTTCGGTGCAGTAAATCCGGCAAATGCGATATTTGCGGTATACTGGGAAAGTTTGTCTTTGCCGATCACATTGTTGAGATAATCGGTTTCCTCACCGGTACGGCCATCATTCCAGAGAATTGCCGGACGGATCACTTTGTCCTCTTTATCCAGAGTTACCAGACCGTGCATCTGTCCGCCGAAGCCAATGCCTGCCACCTGAGATTTGTCAATGTCTGCTGTCAGCTCTTTGATTCCTTCCATGCTCTGGCGGAACCAGTCTTCCGGATTCTGTTCAGACCAGCCCGGATGCGGAAAAAAAAGCGGATATTCTTTGGATACAATATTACAGATTTTGCCGGACTCTTCCATCAGAAGAAGTTTCACAGCAGAAGTACCAAGGTCAACTCCTATATAATACATGTTCTTATCCTCCGATTATTGCAACATCCCAAGAGAGACTCTCCTGGGATGCTGTAAAAATATTTGATATGTAAAATTATCCCCACGGATTCTCAGTCGGATATCTTACGCCTGCCGGCTGGTTGTAACCGATCTCCTCAACCGGAACACCAATATATTTGAATACTTCAAACAGGGCTTTGCCATGATGTCCGAATGCTACAGCGCCATGATGCGGATATCCTCCTTCGATCAGGACATGACGGTAGAAACGTCCCATTTCCGGAATTGCGAATACACCAATTGCTCCAAAGGAACGTGTTGCAACCGGAAGTACTTCACCATGAGCAATGTATGCACGAAGTTTGTTGTCAGCAGTGCTCTGAAGACGGTAGAATGTGATATCTCCAGGAACAATATCACCTTCCAGAGTTCCGTTTGTAACTTCTACCGGAAGAGATCTTGCCATGATCATCTGATATTTCATCTCACAGAAGGACAGCTTGCTGGAAGCAGTATTTCCGCAATGGAATCCCATGAAAGTATCTTTGTGTGTATAGTTGAATTTGCCCTCGATGGACTCTGCATACATATCCTTCGGTACGGAGTTGTTGATGTCAAGAAGAGTAACGGTATCGTTGCTGACAACGGTTCCGATGAACTCGCTTAAGCATCCGTAAATGTCTACTTCACAGGATACCGGAATGCCCTGTGCTGTCAGACGGCTATTAACATAACATGGAACAAATCCGAACTGAGTCTGGAATGCCGGCCAGCATTTACCTGCGATTGCAACATATTTGCGGTATCCTCTGTGTGCCTCAACCCAGTCTTTCAGAGTCAGTTCATACTGAGCAAGTTTTGCAAGGATTTCCGGTTTCTTATTGCCTGCACCAAGTTCTTCTTCCATTTCTTTTACAATTGCAGGAATTCTTTCGTCTCCGGCATGTTTGTTGAATGCTTCAAACAAGTCAAGCTCAGAGTTCTCTTCAATTTCTACGCCAAGGTTGTACAGCTGTTTGATCGGTGCATTACATGCAAGGAAGTTCAGCGGACGCGGACCAAAGCTGATGATCTTCAGGTTGTTCAGACCATAAACAGCTTTTGCGATCGGAATAAATTCGTGGATCATATCTGCGCAGTCTTCTGCGTCACCAACCGGATATTCCGGAATATAAGCTTTCACATTGCGCAGCTGCAGGTTGTAGCTTGCATTCAGCATACCGCAATAAGCATCTCCACGGCCGCCGCACAGATCGTTCTGTGTTTCTTCTGCTGCTGCAATGAACATTTTCGGTCCGTCAAAGTGTTTTGCAAGAAGTGTTTCGGAAATTTCCGGTCCGAAGTTTCCAAGGTATACGCAAAGTGCGTTGCAGCCTGCTTTTTTGATATCTTCCAGAGCCTGTACCATATGGATTTCGCTCTCTACGATACAAACCGGGCACTCATAAATATCTTCTGCATCATACTTCTTTGTGTATGCTTCTACCAGAGCTTTACGTCTGTTTACAGAAAGGCTTTCCGGGAAGCAGTCACGGCTTACAGCTACAATTCCGATTTTTACTTTTGGCATGTTGTCAATCATGATTTTTTCTCCTTTTTCTTTAAAATTTATGATTTGTTTTTCTTAGTATTTTCCGTAATCCTTAAGCGAGGGTGATGTTTTCCCCTTTCAGTCCGTTAAACGCACCTGCGATGCCGGCTTCCTCATGAGCGATCAGCCATTTGTTCTTTGCAGTCATCAGGCTGTCTTCACCGGTTTTTGCGGTTTCAAAGGTCAGTTCTGTGTTGGTTTCTGCCGGAAGTACAACAACACACTGGAAACCGGATTCATTTACGTTGCATGGTGCATAATGAAGAGTTGTTGCGTATACTTCAATTGCTGTTCCTGCCGGTACGAGAAATGCCTCGATTTTGGATGTATCGTAGGTAAAATCATCCTCGATATCCTGCTGCCAGCCAATCAACAGCACCAGATCTGTCACTGCCACATTAACCTCGGAATTACGATGGTACTCCACAGCATTCAGTTTTTTATTGTGTCCGTTGCAGTAGCCGATCTGAATCGGAAGGCCCCCATATGCCTTGTTTCTGAGATCTTTGGCTACGTCCAGCGCTTCCAGTTCTTCTACAGATGGAACATAAACCACATCTTCCGGAACCGGTGTGTGTTTCATTTCTTTAAGAAGCGCGCTGAGATCATACCCCTCCAGTACTTTTCCGTATTTGCGGAAAGAAGCGTCTGCTACATTCTGAATCTTCACCTTTTTTCCTCCTTTTGTAAATCCTTTGTTTACGTTTGCCGATGATTCTATCTTAACATTTCAGGATGTTCTTTTCGCCGGTTTTCTTGTCTATTCTATAGCACTTTTTTGACATTTTTGCTTTTCGGATCATCCTGCATGTTTTCGATTTCTTTTTTGGTTTTCTTTTGTTCCGATTTTATTTCTGCTGTATTTTAATCCGCTTCTTTCGTTTTGCGTTTTACAGCACTTGGAAGCACTCCGTATCTTCTCTGGAATTCCTTGGAAAAGGCACGGCTGTTGGGGAAACCATTGTCCATGGCAATCTGACTGATGGTTTTGTCCGTATTGACCAGTTCCCGATATGCATAAACCATCCGGATATCCTGAAGATATGTCTTGAAATTGATTCTGGCATATTTTTTGAACATGCGGGAAAGGTACTCCGCAGAATATCCGAATGTGGAGGCCACTTCCGAAAGCTTCAGTTCTTCCGTATAATGTTCTCTCATATATGCGGTGATTTTTGACAAAGCATCCAGCCGGCGGCTGTAATGCAGCTCTTTTTCCTGAACTTCTGTCACACGATAATCCGCCACAAGATAATAAAGAATCTCATAATACAAAGCTCTGCTCCTGAATTCATAGCCTGTAGCCCGTCCTGCATATACCTCATACAGCATACGAATCAACTCAGCCATATGCTCATCCATTTCCGGATTTCCTGCCTTTATAGAAAAACGGATATACCTCTGTGCCGTAAAATAATCTTCAAATTGCTTCAGCGGAATCTGGAGTACTACGGTCTCATTTCGTTCCGGCGCATGGATGGAATGAATCTCATTCGAATTAATAATTAGAAATTCTCCTGCTTTCAGCGGATGTTCCTCTTCATTCAGAAAAAAAGACAGTTCCCCCTCCAAAACAGCAAAAATCTCTATCGATGTATGCCAATGTTTCTCCCGAATATAATTTCCATTACTTCCCTCAAACAAAAACAGTTTGAAGGGAAGGTCCTCGTTGGGAATGATCAGTTCATGCTGAAATTCCATAACTCCTCCCTGCTCTAGAATGTGTTTGAAAATTGCTTTCCGACAGATGTACGTCACAATTTTTTACCTGTTTTATACAGTATACCACAAAACCGCGCTTTAAGTATAGACTATTTCCACTAGAGCGTGTTTGAAAATTGCTTTCCGACAGATGTGCGTCACAATTTTTGGGGAATTTGACTCAAATGAGGGAGGCATAGCGGGCTATGTTGACCGAATGCGAGACAAATTTCCCGCAAAGTGGGGCGTGCAGATGCCGGGAATGAATTTTCAAACACGCTCTGTCACTGTCCTCTTCGATCGAATGATAATTCTCTCACGATACGGACCGCTTCCAGGATCTTCGCCGGATCTTTCCTACGTTCCGTTTCCAGACTGCTGCTCAAATCGACTGACCATGGATGCAGGGTATGAACTGCTTTCTCCAGATTCTCCGTATTTAATCCTCCAGCCAGAAAATACGGACGCTCGATTTCAGGTCTCTGAGTGTTTCCCTAGAAATACTGCGAAAGCTTTTCGGAAACTCCACAATGAATCCGGCAAAATCCGGCATTGCTGCATTCACTGCCAAAATATCATCCCGGCTTCTCAGCCCGCAGATTTTTATTTTTGCCATATCCTATCCTCCGTTTTTTTTACGGTAGTGTCTACTTTATACATCCAAAATCGGCTCAACCCCAGTAAAATCAAGGCTTCCAGGGTCTATGAGCCTTTACCTCCCCTTTCTTTTGCTTGATTGACCCAAATTTTACTTCGGGAATCCAGTCAAGGCCGGGCTGAAAGCCCGTTAAATTCAGCCTTGACGGGGTTTCCGTAAGTAAAATAGAATTGCTCAATCCAAAGGAAAAGGAGGTGATTTTTTCATATCGTACTTTACACTACCTTTTTTACAGCGCCCCACCATTCAGTTCCTCCAGCATGGCTTTTTTACCTGGACTTCGCATTAATGTTTCCCCGATCAGAACTGCATCCACCTGATTTTCATAAAGCTTCCGGATATCCTCACTGGTACGGATACCGCTTTCGGATACAAACACCGCATCAGCAGATGCCAGTTCCCGAAGCCGTATGCTGTTGCACACATCCACCTGAAAGGTACGCAGATCACGATTATTCACTCCGATGATTTTTGCACCGGAACGCAGAGCACGGGACACCTCTTCCTCATCATGAGCTTCTACCAGCGCATCCATTCCCAGCTCTTCTGCAAGAATCCGATAACTCTTCAGCTGTTCGTCATCCAGAATGGCACAAATCAGCAGAACTGCAGATGCTCCAAGTTCTTTTGCCTGATAAATCATATATTCATCTACTGTAAAATCCTTTCTCAGTACCGGTATCTGAACATTCTCCGTAATCTCCTTCAGATACCGGTCACTTCCCAGGAAATAAAACGGCTCTGTCAGACAGGAAATCGCCGACTCACCTGCATTCAGGCATACTGCCTGACGTTTCGGCCCTTTCTCTGTTCCTGTAAGAATGGCTTTTGTGATTTCTGCATTTTCCTGGGGTGTTCCGCCCACCAGGTCCTCTTTGGAGCATCTTGTATATCCGAACTATTCCGGCGTCAGTTCATATGACTGGAACCATCCGTCACGAATCTCACAAACAGAAGTCGGTGCACTCATGGAAATCTCATCCGGCTTGTCCTGTCCATAGACGACCATTCCACGGACAACACCAAGCTTCGCCATAACCTGCGCCAGAGGTTCTACCAAAGCTTCATCAAACACGCCCATCAGTTCCATATTGGCACCTGCCGGATTGCTCAGAGGTCCGAGAATATTGAATACTGTGCGGATTCCCAGTTCCCGGCGGATCGGTGCCACATATTTCCCGCTGCACCTGACTTGGAGGAAGCCGCCCGGTTTCCATGTTTTGCTACCGGTACACCGCCTGCCGCGATCACCAGAGAGGAAGTTGTGGAAATATTAAAGGAATTGGCACCATCCCCTCCTGTTCCCACAATTTCCAGCACATCCATATCATGTAAAAGCTTAATACAGTGAGCTCTCATACCGTATGTTCCACTGCCATGACTTCTCCGTCTTCCGATTCTGCAGTCACTCTCAGTACTTCCGGAAGTGTATCACGGACAGCCGCCAGAGAATGATATCGTGCAGCAGGAAATCCTTCCTTCAATCCATCGAAAAGCCTGCTTTCTCCTACTTTATAAATCATTTTCTGCTTACCGTGCATCAGCTCTTTCGCGTAGGATACGGTTGCGCCAAAGGCTTCACAGATGGACTGATGTCCCAGGCACACACCAAGGATGGGAAGTTTCCCGGCAAAATATCGAATCGCTTCCACGCAGATTCCTGCATTGTCCGGACGTCCGGGGCCCGGGGAAATCATCAGCGCATCGGGATGCATGTTTTCAATTTCTTCCACGGTATATTCATCGTTGCGGACTACCCGTATATCCGGTTCCACAGAACCAACCAACTGATACACTTCCAGATATTTTTCTACTTCCACAGATCCGATTTTGCTGATTTTCCCGATATCGTTTCTTCCCAGATCCACCAGCATGTTATGCTCTGCAAGCTCCTTTTCATCTTTCAAAAGATCTGCTTCCAGTTCCAGATCTTCGCTGCGCGTCTTTCCCCGGGGTCTTGTTCCCGCCAGCGGAAAGGTACTGAGTTTTCCGTTTTCCAGTTTTACCAGTGTTTCCGGAGAAGCACCGGCAATTTCAATATCATCACTGGTAAAATAAAACATGTACGGAGAAGGATTGCTTGCCCTCAGAATGCGATACGTATCAAAAAGGCTGCCCTCCGCCTTTGCTCTCATCGGATTGGAAAGAACCACCTGAAATATATCTCCCTCACGGATATAATGTCTGGCAGTTTCCACCATCTGACAGTATTTTTCTTTTGGAAACTGAGGCTGTATTTCCGACTGCAGTTTTATAGGTTTAAATTCTTTTTTCGGCCCGAACTTAATCAGCTCTGCCAGTTCATCCAGCGTCTGTTCTGCTTTTTTGAGGGAATTTTCCAGATCATCTGTCATAACCCATGTGATCAGAAGAATTTTTTGCCGGTAATGATCAAATGCGATCACCTAGTCAAACAGCATCAGATCCATATCACGAAAATCCGGTTCTTCATGTTCTTCCAGTTTCAGCTTCGGTTCACTGTACCGGATATAATCATAAGAAAAATATCCCATCAGGCCTCCGGTAAATGGAGGCATTCCATCGATCATCGGACTTTTGTACTGATCCAGAATTTCTCTCAGAGTATCCCCAGGATGTGTGACCTGACGGATGGTTTCTTTTTCCCCATCCGGAGAGGTACTGCTTATTTTCATCGTTCCGTCTGTACATGTGATTTCCATTGTCGGCCGGAAACCAAGAAACGAATATCTTCCCCAGACTTCTGTCTGTCCGGCACTTTCCAGCAGATAGCAGTGTCTGCTCACCTTGCGAAGAGTACGCATAACCTCAACAGGTGTATAGCGGTCAGAATAAAGTTCCCGGCAGACAGGTATACGGCGATATTTGCCGGTGGCTGCCAGTTGACGGATGATTGTTTGTGTTGGATACATGTAAGGGTACCTCCATTTCTGAACTTTTTTGAAAGAATCCCGCCCGGAATCACAATTCTGCAATATAAAAAACACCCATCCCGGACAGATATATTTCTGTCAAGGACGAGTGTCATTATTCTTCACCCGCGGTGCCACCTTGGTTCACAGCTGCTACTGTGCTCTTGCGGAATACCATCATATTCCCGGCAACTGACGTATGCCTTCACGTCGCAGAATACTCGGACATTGCCTTTGACTGCGCCCTCAGCGGCCCATTTGGCAACCTGCTTTCCGACCCGGCTCTCACCTCCCCGGACTCTCTGTGCGTGCACGATTACTTTTATTTCCGCTTCAACAGTTTGTTGTGTTATTAATTTAATTCGTTAAATTCTTTTTTTATACAATAGAACAGACATTTTTCATTGTCAACATTTAATTTCAAGCAGAATATTTTTTATTTCCAGTAGAATATTTTTTCAACTCATTATGCTGTTGCTTTCTCAATATCCTTTTCTGTAATTCTCAATGCCTCTGTTCTAGATTGCTGTAATTTTCACAGAACCTGCATGCAAAAGATGGCGCTTCCCCTCCTGCATACAAATGGGAGATGTCCCCGATTCGAAGTCCCCGGAAACTGGCAATTCCCCGTTCTCTTTCTTCGGTGACAATTTCCGTGACAGAAGTCGGTGCAAGCGCAAAGCTGTGCCACAGAATAAACGGAGAAACATTCCACAAATGGGAAAGTATCGCACAGATTACTCCGAAATGGCAGAAGAAGGTCACCGTATCGGTGCTTTCTTTCACCACATGATAATGATTTTCTTCACGCACATATCCGTGCTCTGCAAGAAACTGATCCAGATTTCTGATCAGATTGTCGTACACAGAAACCATATCCCCGCATCTGGCTGCTTCAGAATTCTGCCATCCATTTACTGTCCAATATTCCGGATGGGATGACAGATAAGAAGGAACCATATCCCATACGATTCTCTGCTTAAACAATTCTCCGTTTTTCTTCGTGTCCGGATAAGCACTCTGCAATTCCTTCGAACCATTCAAATCCGTAACTGCCGGAAATTCTCTCAGCCAGTCCAGAACCTGTGCTGTTTTTCCCGTTTTTTTCAGAGAATAGGCAGCGGTATGCTGTGCTCTTCCAAGCGGTGACATGAAACATTCTCCCAGATTCAGATGTTCTGCCATATCTGACAGAAGCTTTGCCTCTCTGTGCCCCTTTTCCGTCAGTGTATCATGCTCATAATCGGGATCTCCATGACGAATCAGCAAAATTCTCATAATCTATACTCTCTCTTCTTTGTTTTCTCGTTTGTAATCATACATTCTGGCATCTGCCTGACGGATAATATCCTCCATGGTCAAATCATCCGAATTCCCATCAATCTGATAAATTCCATAACTGAAGCTCACAGGATAAACATTCCTGTTATTTTCTGCAAACTCGGCTCTGGCTTCTTCCAGTTTCCTGCGCGCAAGGTTTTCGTGCAGACCGGCAAGAACCAGACAGAATTCATCTCCGCCGATTCTGGTAAATACATCATCACTGCGGAAATTCTTCTGTATCAGCGAAACAAATTCTCTGATATAGTGATCGCCCTCCAGATGCCCATAACGGTCGTTCACATATTTCAGGCCATCCACGTCCAGATAACAAATTGTGGCAGGCTTTTTCTCTTTGAGAATCCGTTCCATCTGTTCTTCAAAGAAAAGCCGGTTACGGATTCCAGTTCCTGAATCAAAATACGCTTTATCGGACAGACGTTTTTCCCGGTGCCGCTCATCCGTAATGTCTGCCACTACATGTACATAGGAACTCCGTCCATGCCACACCAGAGGATAGGAATTGATGCGCAGATATTTTCCATTTACTGTCTCCAGTTCCCATACCTCCTGAGAATCTCCTTCCCACTGTATGATTTTGTCACGATTATAGTTCTCGCATTTACATTTCTGGCAAAACTCGGACTCCAGTCCCTCCAGATTTTCTTCCTTGTTGCAGTACACAACTTCCCTGTTATCAGCATCAACCACAAAAACCCATTCGGAACGGTGTCTGGTCATTTTCATTAAAAGCTCATTATATCCTTCAATCACTTCTGCCCGCTTCTGCAGCTTTTCCGCTTCCCGTTTCAACTCAGCTTCCCGTTCCCGAAGCTGTGAAGTCATCATATTAAATGCCCGGGAAAATTCTCCCAGGTAGGATACCTGCTGAGAATAATCCCCCGCTGCAACCTGTTCTGCCTGCCATGTCAAGTGATTCAGGTTGGCATGCATATTCTTCAGATTCACACACAGAAAATTATCTTTTTCCGGAACGGGCCCGGACAAGTTTCCCCGGGAGAGATCAGCGGAATAAGCAAGCATTTCTTCCACCGCATGCTGCAGGAACTGCATTCCCCGGCCAAGCTTGCGATACGGTTCATCCAATCTGGAAATATCCAGCGTCTCAATTGTCGAATCATAAAGAATGCTGCGCAAATACTCAAAAAGCATTTCACAGTTTCTGTTTTCCATATGCAAATGTTACTCCTTTATTTCTGCGCAAAAGCGGCATACTCTGTCTCCTGTTGCCCAGCAGTCTACTTCTTCTGCAATGTAATATTTCCCTGTATATATTGACAAAATCTCGGCAATAAAACCCTCATCAAAATTACACACATATTCTCCCAGCAGCGGAAGACCGGAGCAATCCGCATCCTCAGAAACTGTAAGAACCATTTTTCCTGTTTTTTCTTCATATTTTTCAATACGAAGTACACCAATTTTCATTTCTGCCATCTGTGCCTGAAGCTGCGCCATAAATGCATGATAGGAAAGTGTCATATCCAGCATGGTTTCCGCAAAAAAACGGCCTGCTCTTCTGCCGGCACAGCGAAAAATATCGGCCTGGATTTCTCTCCCGAACCGTTCTGTAAGTTCTTCTCTGACAGAATATTCCAGAAGCCTGTATACAGCCAGCGGCACAGTACTGCCCATATGTTCCCTTCCGTTTATATCAAAATTCATATAATCTGCAAGGCCAAATTTTTTCTGGTCTTCCAAAAACACATTATCTTTCATTCTTCCCACCTGTCCCGTTTTTTTATCCTGCTATTGTTTTCTGAACGAAAACTGATTATAATAAAGAAATCAAAAAAGAAAAGAGGAAACCATATGAAATTTATCTATCCCGCTGTATTTCGCAAAACAGAATCCGGTACTTATCACGCGTTTTTCCCGGATCTGGAATGCTGCTGTGCGGAAGGTGATACTCTGGACGAAGCCATTGACAGAGCCAATGAAGCAGCCAATGACTGGATTTCTCTGGAACTTTCCGAAGAAGGAGAACTTCCTCCTGTTTCCGACGAAAGCGACATGAATCTCCAGGAGGGAGATATTGTCCGGAATATCTCCGTTAATATCCGTTTCTACGAAGGATGGGATGAATAAACGTTTTGTTTATTCATCCATTTTTTCGAAGAATGAATCTTCAAACACGCTCTAAATCAATGCCAGCGTTTTCATAAGATACAGCCACATTGTCAGGGTAAATGCACTTCCAAGTGTTGTCATCATAACCGTACTGGATGTCAGCGTACCCTCATGTCCCATATTTCTGGCCATAATATAACTGCTTACGGTCGTAGCTGATCCCAGCATGACCAGTATAGCCACCAGTTTTTCTTCCCGGAATCCCATCTGCACAGCAATGGGAAGAAAGATTGCCGCCAGCACGACCAGCTTGATCAGAGAAGCCGTCACTGCCGGTTTCATCTGCGCAGTTGCCTGTTTCCATTCAAAGGAGGCTCCCATAGCCATCAATCCAAGAGGTGTGGCAAGTACTGCTACGTTTTTTACTGTTTTTCCAAAAATTTCCGGCATCGGCAGTTTCAGAAGTGACCATACCACTCCAGCTGCAATGCCCAGAATGATGGGATTTGTCAGAATACCTCTGCAGGTCTTCCAGATCAGTTCTTTGCTCATGGTCTCCCGTTCCGGCTTCATCACAGAAAGCACGACCACGGCCATCACATTATACAGTGGCACAGTAGCAATAATCATCAGCGGCGCCATTCCCGCATTCCCATAAATATTCTGAATAAAGGCAATTCCCAGAATCGCAGCGCTGCTCCTGTAGGACGCCTGAATAAATTCTCCCTGAATCCGTTTGTCTTTCCACAGATACGAAACTGCAGCCACTCCCAGAATACTCAGAAGTGTCGCACAAAAACAGAATACAACAAACCGCGCATCCCATACCTCCAGGAAATCCACTGTCGCCAGATCCTGAAATACCAGAACCGGCAAAGCGGCATGAAAGACAAACTTATTCATCTTATTTACGAAACTTTCGTCCATCAATCCCGCTTTTCGAAAAATCCATCCCAGTATCATAGTCAGAAAAATCGGTAATGTCGCATTCAGACTGAAAATCAGATTTTCCACAACGCAAAGCCCCTTTCAATCATTCATCAAAAAGGACTTCTTCTGCGATACGTGCTGCATCCATAATGCAGTCCGGACAGGAACGAAGGACTTTTCCTGTGTCGCGGCCTTTCAGTTCTTTACAAATAATCGAACAGTTTTGACTGCGAAAACGTTCCTGAATTTCTTTGGAAAGTTTATAGGTACGTCCCTTGCTGTCCGGTCTGTCCAGATTTCCTGTACTGTTTTTCATCCCTGCAAGCGCGCATGCTCCGGAAACTGCCCCGCAGACACTTTCCATATTCCCCATACCTGCGCCAAATCCTTCTGTCATTTTGAACATGATTTCTTCGTCTACACCGACCAGATCGCAGTAAGTGCATGCCACTGCCTGAGCGCAGTTATATCCTTTTTCATGTCTTTTGATTGTTTCCTGTACTCTCGTTTTCATAATAACGTTCTCCTCTCCACTGTAGTATCATCATTTCGATTTCTTTCATCCGGCAGGAAATCATCTATCCTGCCAGAGCGTGTTTGAAAATTGCTTTCAGACAGTTTTCAAACACGCTCTAAGCCATATCAAAAATCAAATTCCAGACTATGGCAAAGGGGGATTTTCATCCCCCATTGATTTTCAGACACTGCTTTTTGTATTGCATATTCTAACTAATTTGTCTCCGGCAGCCTGAATTTATTATCACACGCTCCGGCATCTTTGATTTTTTACAGAAGATAAATCGGCATCTCTTCTGTGATATGTACAGGTCGATTGCCCTGTCCTTCTTTTCCGGATTCTTCCGGAATAAATTTCACCTGTGGTTCTTCCGGCTTTGATTCCGCAGTTTTTTCCGCTTTTGGCTCTGAAGCTTTTTTTGCAGATGTTTTTCTGGTTGTCTTCTTCGGCTTTGCTGCTGTTTTGTCTTCTGCTTTTGGGGCAGCTTTCTCTGCATCTTTTGAAACATTTTCCTCTTCTGCCTTTGCAGCTGATGCAGTTTTATTCGCTGCGGAAGTCTTTCTGGCTGAAGTTTTTCTGGTTGTTTTTGCAGCTGGTTTCTTCGGCTCCTTCTTCTCTTCTGCCTGAGGAACAGCCTCATTCTCCGCTGCAGCGGCTTTGATTTCTTCTGTCAGATTTACGACAGATGCCTTTACTTCCTTTGTAACATTCTGTTCTGCAGCTTTTTCTTCTGTTTTTGCTGCATTGACTGCACGTCTGATGCTTGCTTTACCTACTGACACGATTCATTACCTCCTCTGCCAACTCTGTGTATTCCTTTGCACTTCGGCTGCTTTTCTTAAATTCCACCACTGGAGCGCTGCTGTCCTGCGCCCACTCGATGCTGCTGTCCACACGGATGCAGGAATCAAACACATAAATTCCTTCCATCTCCCGCAAAGTTTCCATCGTCTGTTTAAAATAATTCTTACGGGTATCCACCTTCGTTACCACAATTCCAAGAACTTCCAGGTTCTCCGCGATCTGCTTCACTTCATTGAGGAAATCAAACATATTGGCAAGGCCAAACATCCCCCACGGGCTTGCTTCCACAGGAATCATCACCCGGTCTGAAGCACACAGGATATTCATGACCCAGCCGCCAAGAGTAGGCGGTGCATCAATCAGAATATAATCATAAACGCCCGAATCCTTCACCTTCTGCAGACACTTCTTCAAAATGAACTCTCTCTGCCATTTCGTAAAAAGTTCATATTCAATAGAGCTCATCAGCGTAGAAGACGGAATCAAATCCAGATTCTCATATGGTGTATGTACGATAAAATCTGTAAGATCCTGCTGTTTCCCGATTGCATAATAAAGGTTCTCCTCGCCTGCTGCCATCTCCAGCACCCAATCCTCCGGAAAGAAGGAGAGAGAAAGATTCAGCTGCATGTCTCCGTCGATCATCAGAACCTTTTTGCCTGCGCGGGCCATCGCTGCTCCCAGATTGGAGCAGGTCGTGGACTTCCCGCTCCCGCCCTTATTATTTGTAAAACATATGGTTATGGTCTTGTTCATGGGATACCCCCTCGTACTGTGTCGAATTGACTCTGATATTGTCAATTATACGAGGTTTTCCTGATGTTTTCAAGGTAAAAGCACGCAATCTTTCTACTCTTATTCCTTATTTTCTTCGTTAAAGCTCTTTTTAAATTCCTCCAGACTCTGTCTGCACTCTTCTTTGATTATTCCAGAAAGTATTTCCAGAGATGTATCCCGATCTTCCTGCGTTTCTCCGCACAGAAAAGACGGCATATCCCCAATGGAAATTTCCAGGCCGCTGAGCTGGTATCCCATATTATCATAGGCAAGCCGCACATGCATGTCCTCTCTGACAAAGTGAATGATACGTCCGTCGGATTCGCAGTAATCAAATCCCTGCTCAGACAATACACGAATGGCCTGCCGTCTTGTAGCAGAACAACCAAGCAGCAAAATATGAAGTTCCTCCGGCCACTCAGCTCCGTGAATGAAAAAATATTCTGTTGTATCTTCTCTGCGTGACATCAGAAGCATTCCCTTGAAGCGCTTCTCATACAAAAATTTCTCATGATCCGGATCCTTCCAGACTTCCAGATCTCCCGTACCAATATTTTTCGCCTGTGTGATCTGAATAATTTTTCTCAGAAATTCTGCCGGTCTTTTTTCAAAATCATCAGCCTCTACATTACTGTCATGATATCGCCTTTGCATTTCTTTTGCATCTCCCTGAATACCGCGGTAATACAGGTACATTATCAAAAATGCTGTTATGAGATAAATACCCCAGAAATGATTCATCTGCTGAATATTCTCGCAATATTCCTTCAAAAATTCCGGTATTCTCCAGGTATCTCGATATCCGTACCTGACCAGCAATGGCAAGACAACCAGAAAGATTCCAACCGCTCTATACCATAATTTCCCGTAATTCCGTTCATTATTGAACCGGTCATATCCCTCTTTTCTTCCTGAACCCTCCGTTCTGCTACATTCTCTGTTGTTTTCCCTGTTGTTTTCTCTGTTGTTTTCCCTGTTATTTTCTGTCTGATTCAGCATCATTCCCATTCCTTTCTTTTACCTGAACTGGCATATCTCATTCAAATACGCTCCAGAGTGTGTTTGAATTTTCAAATACGCTCTACCAGTACAAAACTGCTTCGTACACTATTCCAGCCAGTCTTCTTTTGTCTTCTTATACTCAGAATATAACAGGAACGAATATTTTTTTTATTTTTACCGGATTCTTATTTCTGAGAAAATATCTTTCTGTTATTGTATTTTTCTGTTACTGTATTTTTCTGTTACTACATTTTCTATTACTGTGTTTTTCTATTATTGCATTTTTCTGTTACTGCATTTTCTATTACCGCATTTTTCTGTTTCTGGATTTTCTATTACCGTATTTTTCTGTTTCTGGATTTTCTATTACCGTATTTTCCTGTTACTGAATAATTACTGATTCTTTCCATATTTCGCCTCTTCCAGCAATTCATAGGTAACACCATACTTCTCTGCGATATCATGCGCATAGGACAAGCCTTCCGGCGGAGCAACACGAAGTCTGTAAGAACGCTTTCCTCCTTCTGTTTCCGTAATAAGACTGGCCGCCTTGCTTTCTCCGCTCTCCCTGTTCAGGCTGTCAACTTCTCGCGCCAGCTTATGCATATGGGTATTAAAGATTGTACGAATTCCCATTTTCAGCAAAATACGAACCACATCCCGCGCAATAAAAAATCCTTCCTCAAACGAGGTCGTGGAAAATGACTCATTCAAAAGTAAAAGGCTCTGCGGAGTTGCCTGCAGAAAGATTTCCCGGAAACGGCTGGATTCCTCACCAAGCCTTCCCAGATCCATAGTCTGATTTTCATCAGCAGGATAATGCGTAAAAATATTATCCGCAGGACTGAAGGAAAAAGAATCCGTAGGAACATAGATTCCTCCCTGTGCAAGAAGAAACGCCACTCCCACCGCCTGCGTAATCGTAGTTTTACCGCCTCTGTTCGCCCCGGTCAGAATATACACACGATGGTCCGCATCAAAATCCAGATCATTTCCCACAATTCCGGAACTGCTTTCCTTTTTTTCCATAAATGACTGGGCAAGCTTCAGATTATACAATCCGGATGCATGCATTTCTCTCTTTTCGCTGTCCAGGATCTGAGGTTTGCACATGTGGAACCCCTGTGACTGCAGTTTTTCCACATATTCTGCCCAGTAAATATAATACAAAAGTTCCGGCAAAAGAGCGGAAATTGTCGTCGTACTGACAGAAACATGTCTGGAAAGAATATGTTTCAGTTTTTTTACAATCCTTGTAAGCATGGAAGTCATCGCCCGGTCCAGAATGTGCGTCACGTCTCTGCTTGGCGCGTCATTAGACACTCCTGCCATTCCGGCCAGTGCCATTGCCTGCATTCCCGGCACCAGAGCGATTGCAGCCCGCTCCATCCCTGCTGTTTCCAGCGCATCATGTCCAGGCGTACGGAAGGTATACTGATTTTTCCATTCATTTCCTTTCTGGATTTCATCTCTTCGATTCAGAAAATCACAGAAATTTGACACAATACCGGATTTTGTAAACGTTTTGTCATTGATTGACACAATTCCCACTTCCGATGGTTCATAACGATCATTCAGATTCACACCAAGTGTCACACTTTTTACCTTGGATGTCTCTACTTTCAGTGCATCAATATCTTTTTTCAATTCTGAAAATCCGGCATCTTCGTATAATTTCCGTACATATTCCTTCAGTGCCAAAAATCCTTCAGACTGTATTTCTACTTCACTGAGGCAGGTATGGATTCCCTGCACACACTGAATATATTCATTCATCTCATCCAGCCTGTGCACAAGATCCCATACTCCGGAAGCATCCGATTCTTTTCCGAAACTTCCATAAGTCTTCAGAAAGTCCACCCGGTCCAGCAGTTTTCTCATCTGTTCCCGAAGCTGCGGAAACCGGAGGATATCTTCAAAGACATCACATCGATACTGTATCACACGCGGATCACCGGTAATATGTGTCATCACACTTCGTATAATTTTCCGCTCCGGCTCCATTTCAGACAGAAGGCTGCAGAAACCATCCACCGCCAGATCATGAGCCGTATCCTCCGGTAAAATCTGATATTCCGGCATCACATTTCCCGGATAAAGTAAACTGAATTCCTGCATATGATTATTCTCCCTTTCATTAATCCAAATTAAAAAAATCCAACACTAATTTTCTTTCAGACCTTCAACGAAAAAATTACAAAATAGAATTGCACTCTGTCACTCGCCCTTTCGCTCCAGACCATTTGACATTCCATCTCCTGTCCCGTATAATCGAACTGGAGTTTTGTTTTTTCATAGAAATCACTGGAATAAATTTTCAAACACAATCTAATCCTGAATATTCTTTCCTTAACGTAAAATAATAAAACAACACGACTCAATCACCACACTTTATCGCACACCCCGGAAGGAGGACTGCCATATGGATCGCATTTACATCGCCATAGACCTGAAAAGCTTTTATGCATCTGTCGAATGCCGGGAGCGTAGGCTTGACCCGATGACCACCAACCTTGTGGTCGCGGACGCTTCCAGAACATCGAAAACCATCTGTCTGGCAGTCTCTCCCTCTCTGAAAGCACACGGCATTCCCGGACGTCCACGGCTTTTTGAAGTAATACGGAAAGTACGCGAAATCAATGCCCGAAGAATGTCAGATGCCATTCGCTGTCGGGCCATTTGTCGGGATTCCAGCGGAACATATGCATTTTCCGGTTCTTCTTGCGATGCGGAACAACTGAAAAAGAATCCTTCTCTGGAACTATCTTACATCACCGCTACACCACGTATGGCCAAATACATGGAGGTATCTGCTTCCATTTACAGTATTTATCTGAAATACGTTGCACCGGAGGATATTCACGTTTACTCCATTGATGAAGTCTTTATCGATGCCACGGAATATCTCTCGGTTTATCATAAGAATGCCAGAGAACTGGCAATGACCATGATCCAGGATATTCTTCACACGACTGGAATCACAGCCGCTGCCGGAATCGGTACAAACCTTTATCTGGCAAAGGTCGCCATGGATATTGTCGCCAAACATGTCCCGGCTGACCGAAACGGCGTCCGGATCGCGGAACTGAACGAACAAACCTACCGTCAGCTTTTATGGACACATGAACCAATTACCGATTTCTGGCGTGTAGGAACGGGATATGCCCGAAAACTTCATGAAAACGGTCTTTTTACCATGGGCGATATTGCGCGCTGCTCTATCGGAAAGCCTGATGAATATTACAATGAAGACCTCTTATATAAACTTTTTGGCATCAATGCAGAGCTTCTGATCGACCATGCCTGGGGATGGGAACCCTGCACCATTGCTGAAATCAAACAATATAAACCACAGGATAATTCTGTAGGATCCGGTCAGGTTCTCTCACATCCGTATGACTTTGAAAAAGCCCGGCTGGTAACCAGAGAAATGACGGATCTTCTGGTTCTGGATCTTGTGGATAAAAATCTCGTCACTGACCAGCTGGTTCTGACCGTAGGTTACGATATCGAAAACCTTACCGGTGATCGTGCCGGCAGCTATCACGGTCCTGTTACCGTCGACCGGTACGGCCGCCGTGTCCCCAAACATGCGCACGGCACAGAAAATCTGGGAAAATACAGCAGTTCCACCAGACTGATCACTGATTCCATGATGAAGCTTTATGACCGGATCGTTAACCGTGATCTTCTCATCAGACGCATCACCATCTCTGCCGGTCATATCATCCATGAAGCAGATATTCCAAATCGGGAACCAACTTTTGAACAGCTTGATCTTTTCACAGACTATGCGGAACTGGAAAAACAGAAACAAAAGGAAAATGCCGAACTGGAACGCGAAAAAAAGCTCCAGCAGGCTACTCTTGCCATCCGTAAAAAATTCGGAAAAAACGCCATCCTGAAAGGCATGAACCTTCAGGAAGGTGCTACCGCCATGGAAAAAAACCGTCAGATCGGCGGACACAAAGCCTGAAAGAAAGAAGGAGAATCCAAATCATGTCAAAAGATCCGCACCGTTATGATGATATCATTCATCTTCCTCACCATCAGTCACAGGTTCATCCTCACATGTCTCTTTCTGACAGGGCCGCACAATTTTCTCCCTTTGCCGCTCTGACAGGGTATGACGATGCCGTACAGGAAACTGCCCGTCTGACAGAATCCCGTATCGAACTGGATGAAAATGCCAGAGTTCTTCTGGATGAACGACTCCGACTTCTGCAGATAAACCTGGAAGAACACCCTTTTGTTACTTTTACCTATTTCATCCCGGATTCCCGGAAGGAAGGCGGTTCCTACTCTCTTGCCGCCGGTATAATAAAAAAACTGGACCTTCTTCACCGCACGATTACACTGTATGCAGACAATGGGATTTCAGACGGTACCGAAATCCCTATTGACGAAATCACCGCCATAGAGGGTGAAATTTTCCGCAGTATGTCTGTTAGATAATTTTGTTACTCTGTCCAAATATTTTACTCAGGAAATTCCAATACCGCTATCTTGGAACGCGGAGTATTTTTCTTCTCTACAACGACCCCCTTTCGGGATTTCAGTCTCTGGGCAAGTGGAATCGGTGCACTCATTCCCAGAGAATCCTGAAGCATATAAAAATAATTTGCAGACAGATATTCTGTTACTTCATATTCCTTACCGATTTCTATCATTGGTCCATTATCTTCAATAGAAAATTCTATCCGTCTCATTTCTGTCTCTTTCGCCTCTTTCCATCCAAATACTGATTATTTATCATGAATTATTTATCATGAATCTTTTATCATTGATTATTTACCATTGGCTCTTCACCGCTGCTTATTCTTCAATTCCTGTATACATTTGTTATTTCCAGCGTTTGAAGGTTACCTTCTCTTCCTGATGCATCGAAATTTCGATCATTTCACCGGAATATTTTCCTTCACGACCATCCGAATGAAGCACCGATACATACTGTCCCGGCCATGGATTCACAAGGCGGCAGGGATGTCCTTTATGGCTGACTACAGTGACCGTATCCACCATTCCATCCTTTAATGATGCACTCACTTCAAAAGCTCCGCAGGCGCAAAATCCCCGGAACGATGCCTCCGGATGATTTTTCACCGGCCATACAGGGAAAATACGCAGCACTCCCTCATGACTCTGAAGCATCATTTCCTGGACTGCATCCGGAATCGTATTCAGTTCTTCAATACCATGGGGATTCTCTTTGAGATATCCATTGGGAAGTCCCCGATGAAGAATCATCTGCCTCATTTCTTCCCAGATAATATCCGGATCATATCCCACTCTCGCTGCTGCTGCAAAAAACAGGCAGCTCAGATTGGATGCGTTAAATGCTCCTGCTTTATAAAAATGCGGATTCTTCACTGGTTCCCCGGACTGTCTTGCTTTTTCCAGTTCATGTATCCCCAGTGCATTTTCCACCAGAGCATGAATATGTACTGTATTCCAGGCTGTCTGCAGTTCTTCCGGACTGCTTCCCAGACCAATGGCACTTCCCGGATAAATCTGCATGATATTTCCCGGGAAATGAAAAGACCATTTACCGCCCACGCCCTCATCATAATAAATCTCTGTATCCATCAGTTCTTCCGGAAGCAATTCCTCCAGACTTACCTCTGCTTCCGTCCACAGAGTCGGATTCTCCTGTATTTCGCGAATGGTTCCTTTCGGATAATCTGCCAGATGTTCTGCAATTTCCGTCCATTTCTCCCGCTTTTCCTCATCAAGATCCAGTACACTGCTAATCACCGGCATCCAGGTAAAAAAGGTTTTCAGGTAACCAAGTGTATTTACCGGATCTTCCGGCACGCCATGTTCCAGAATATTGCTGTCCGTCCGCTCGTGCATCCCATCTCCTGCTACATGATAGACGCCATCTCTGCATACAAGATCCTTTTCCCAGAAATCCGCAACACCCCGCAGAAACGGATATACTTTTCGGGCATATTCTTCCTCTTCTGTCAGACGGTAACGGAAAATCATATTTAATGCACCATGCAAAGCCGGAGATTTCATATGGAGAAGCAATGCCTCACTGACCATGCCATGAGGTCCCAGCCCCAACGGATAATAAAGCCCTTCGTGTTCCAGAAGACGTTCTGACATTTCCCCTGTAATGTCCATCAGTTTCAGATACGGACTGTCATGAGGATCGGACTGCTGAAAATGCCCGGATACCATCAGATTCAGATACGGAGACTGATGATTGTAATTAATCTTATAGTTTCCATTCCATGCAGGACGGTCAAAGGTACTGATTCCCAGGATATTTGGCGGATACTCCGGGTCCCTGGAGACACTGGCAAGCATATATTTGGAAAGATAATATCTCTCCTCAATCAACGGATCATCCAGAGTGATCTCCGAAACAGACCAGAACCTCTTCCACCAGGATAAATTCTGACTTCTCAGCTTTTCAACCTCTGCATATGTCATCCAGCGGGCTCTGGATACCGCATACTCATACGGTCTGGAATATTTTGCCCATGAACGCACAGGAAGCACAAAAGTGGCTTTTTCACCTGCAGCTAATTTCTTTGACGCAATTCTGGAGGTCATATCCCGCTCTTTTGGATTTTCAATAAAACATCCGGCAAATCCATCCTTTGTCGGAATATCCACATGGTCACTGAACTGCCGGTATCCGCTGACAATATTTCCCCTGATCTGTTTCACCTGCACCGGACGTCCGCTGATCATTCCCACAAACATTCCATTCTGAATTTCTTCCGATTCACCGCTTCCCCAGATATCGACCGTACAGTCACATCCTTTTCCGGCTTCGTCCGGAAAATAAAAATCATACTCCAGGTCCAGCTCCAGTTCGGTATCAAATTCTATCACCAGCACGTTTTCCATGGCTGCAACCCAGCTTTTCATGATACATTTTCTGCCTTCTTCATCTGTCAGGACAGTCGTTGTCGTTGCAGTCAGAAAATCCTGTTCTGTATACCAGGATGCGTTTTCCAGAGCCGGAATATCAAATACCATTCTTCCTACCGGACGAGGACTGCCTGCACCCATGGCAGGATCACATTTTGCAGAAGAGTTATCATGGAAAAACTCCCAGTTCGGAGCGCTTTCCATCTGCCAGAAATCATTCGTGGTGATCCAGAACTGTGGGAAACGGGAATTTCCAGCCAGTGCTGCCAGCAGGTCTCCATTTCCCAAAATCGGTGCATCTATTTTTGTTCCGGCATCCTGCCAGATTTTCCAACGTCCTCCTCCGGACACATCTACATTCCCGTTCGGCACTGCAGCCGGTGGTGTGTGAAATATTGTTTTATTTCTTTCTACAGTCATACTCTTCTCCTTTTCTTTTTTATTTCAAATCTGTTCGGATTGTGTATTTCAGATATCTTTTACAGCAAAATCGAAGCCGTTTCCCGAAGCATGTGTGCCCCTTCATAATACTTCCATTCTTTTCTGTCTGACAGCTATTTTCTCTTTACATTCTGTAATCTCTGTTCACAGTAACTTTATTCAGCATCACAGGCATTATAGCCAGACATTCAAAAGTAACAGAACAAACATTCCAACTGCCGCCAATAATCCGACTCTGTACATCCATTGATTCATTATTCCTCTGGAGGAACATAATCCGAGACTGACTCTTCCCTGAAGCGGATAAAACAGCCGCAGTCCTTTGAGATTGAGAAAATCAAGAACCAAATGCGACAAAAACGCTATCTGAAAATACGGTATCATATCTGGCAAAAAAATATCCGTACATCCGGTCAGCAGTACAAGCGCCAGCAGAGAATGCATAAACGACCTGTGGGGCTGTTCCTTCCCATATGCACAAATCACCAGAAATACCGCCGCTGCAATCACAACTCTCGCAACAGAGCTGTCTCTCATAATCATCTGATAAATGCCCACATGCCACTTATATTCAACCGCAATCATTGCTGCTGCCGCAAGAAACGAAACAAATATAATCTTATTCGCCTCTTTATGGCTTTCAGAAGTTCCGCTGTCAATATCACTGATCACCGCTCCCACTGCCGAAATGCCGGTTCCCAGTATCAGTTCCTGAATGGTCTTTGGCCGCAGAAAAGCCAGACTCACTGCCACGCCTACCGCCATATGTGTTTTTCCAAGCATGAATACCCCCTGTATTTCCTGCTGTTTCGTACAGCAAATCATCCATAACTATATCACTTGCCTGTTTTCTCTTTATCATCGTTATATTTCCTGCAGCATGGAAAACGCCTTCATCAATTCTTTCTCTCCATAGTCGTCAAATGCAACCGTTATCATGTCATCAGATTCCCGGATCACCGTCCCCTGTCCATATTTTGGATGCTCTACCCGTAGAGCAGAGGTTTCTGATATGACGCTGCCTTCCATACGGTGTTCTTTCTCTTCCAGATCTGCCGAAGTCTTCTGGCGCTCTTCCAGCACCATGCGCTTCATCTTCTGCAAATGTTCCGCTGCAGCTTTCGGGTCTTTCCCAAAGCCTTCCGGGATTTCCGTAAATTCCTTTGGAAAAACAGCCAGATATCTGCCGGGGCCCGGTCTCACTCCGACTCCATCCGGATTGATGTAACAGGAAATCTCCAGATATTCTTTTGCCCTGGTCATCCCCACATAAAAAAGTCTCCGCTCCTCTTCCTCACTGTCCGGATCACTGCACCGCAGGGGAATTAGTCCGTCATTGACTCCAATAATAAACACATGGGAAAATTCCAGACCTTTGGAAGCATGAAGTGTCATCAGGCTGACTGCATCTTCCCTTTTTTCCCCGGACTCCACAGAAAATCCATTCAGCATCACAGAATTCAAAAAATCCCGTATACTCTTATAATTTCTCAGCTGCACAAACAAATTCTCTATCTGTTCCCGGTCTTTCTGATAAGAGGATGAAGAAGGATGTAGATATTGAGTCAGACACAGCCGGTCTGGCAGGTCTTCATAATCTTTCCCTGTCTCCTCATATTCCCACATTTTCTGCAGAAGCACAGAAGCTGAACACAGGGATGTTCCTTCACGAAGGGAAGTCAGCTCTTTCAGTGCTTTCTTCGACGTCCATCCTTCTCCATACATCTTATCACACAGAACACATACCGCACTGGAAGTATCTTCATGATTCGCAAGAAATCGCAAAACATGTATAAACCAATTCACCACATGGATATCCTGCAGACTCTTTTTCACAGAAATCTGACAGGGAACCTGATTCTGGGCAAATACTTTTTCCAGAATCTCCGCCTGATTCTGCAGCCTGTAAAACACCGCAATCTCTCTATATGCCATGCCCTGTTCATGCAGAGAGCAGATCTTTTCCGCCAAATATTCCGCTTCCTGAAAAGAATCGTAATGTTGCTGAATAACCACTCTGCCTCCGGGTTCCCTTGTTCCTTCCAGACTGCTTCCATTCTGCTGAAATCGTTTCGATGCCGCCAGGATATTTCCCGATGAACGGTAATTCACAGACAACGACAGTTCTCTCGCCTGATATTTCTTCCTGAGCTGATAAAAAATCTGAAACGCACTGCCCCGCCAGCTATAGATCACCTGATTGGGATCCCCTACTGCAAAAAGATGGGTTTCCGGTTTTTTCATCTGTTCCAGAAGCTCCAGCTGTATCTGATCACAATCCTGCACTTCATCAACAATAATCCAGTCTGGACAAAGGATTTCCGAATGCGTCTTCAGAAGAAAAATCGCATTCTTCAGAAGATCCCGATATGTCATTTTATTCTGCTTCTTCTTTTCCTCCTCCAGAAGTCTGAGCAGTTCCGGAAAATCATCCTGATAATCTTTCTTTTTACCGCGTATATGACTGTCCATCTGCTCCAGACGTTTTCTCAGCCTGTTTTTATATTTAATTTTCAATTGATATTGCCCGATCAGCTGCTGCGCAAGCTCCAGTTCTTCTTCCGGAAGGCACACCTGAAACTCTTCTGTATACCCCAGTTCTTCCACCGGAAGAAGTGTCTGCAGCATCCGAAGAGCCACACTGTGAAACGTCCCGAACCATGGTGTTTCTCTGCTTTCTATACCCTGATGGTTCAGACGTTCGCGTATCTCATCTGCTGCCTTATTCGTAAAAGTCAGCACAATCATATCCTTCAGAGAAACACCTTTTTTCTCATACAGATATCGGATCTTTGAAATGAGAACCGTTGTTTTTCCGCTTCCCACATTCGCATTGACCAGACAGACATTGCTGTCATCCTGTACCGTTTCCTGCTGTTCCTTATTCAGTTCCATATACTACAATTCCTTATGATATTTCATTTGCATCTGCTGAAAGACGTATTCATCTCGTGAAAATACAAAGCATTGCTCCGCACTTCGTATTTTCACAATTATTACTTGTATCGCCTGAACAATTTTCTCTTCCTGTATGCCTCTTCCTCTGCCGTTTCCTCATTCTGCGGCACCGCAAAAATATCCACTCGGAACAATGGCGGCACTTCCGCATAATATCCGATCATGTTCTGAATTCCCGTACGATTTTCCGGCATATTGGCCCACTCGGCATAAAAGGAATCTTTCACAAATAACTGCAGTGCCTCTCCTGCTGTTTTGACACTGCATACGGTCTGAAAGAACGAAGCATATACCTCACCGTTTCCCCTGGTCTTCTCACAGAATTCTCCCCATCTGTCTGGAAGCTCTGACATCCGGAATTCTTTTTGGATCCATTTTGTATCTGCCCACTTCACCAGTTTCCTGCTATCCGGAAAATCCGACTCTTCCAGAAGATTCTCAAGTCCCCACAGGACAATCCTGCGGTCAAGTCTGTAATCTCCCACACAGGCAGCACAGCCATCTTCACATTTGCATCCGGATACCATGCGTACAGCCTGTTCCACCACACGTGGCATCATCTCAAATATTTTTTCCGCAAATCCAAGACCGCCGGTATAACAGTCATAAAAATACAAAAACACCTCATCCTCTGTCTGTCCGGACACCTCCATCGCATTGGTGGAAACGGTT
The DNA here is from genome assembly GCA_945864225.1 of uncultured Blautia sp. GTDB lineage: Bacteria > Bacillota > Clostridia > Lachnospirales > Lachnospiraceae > Blautia_A. The sequence continues at coordinate 27,111 of CAMBAL010000019.1, forward strand.
ACTCCAATATCGGTCTGCTCTGTCATCGTTACCATTAAGGCGGCATTTTTCAACGCAAAAGACAACCCGTCAAAATGATTATTCCGCACATATCTTCCGGATCCATCCGGCTGGAGCAGTCTCCGATATGCACGAACCACATTCCGCGGCAGTTTCAGCCAGACAGCCTCTGTATCATAATTTTTGCTCAGAGGGCTGGCAAGCTGCTGATATCCGATATTCTGCTGTGTGTGAAACTGCAGCTTCTTGTACATATACACATAATCCGCCACATTGATATCGCCAAAATGCATATCCGTTCTCTTCCAGTTCTGTTCTCTGCTGCAGTGAATGATACGGATATTAATCTCATCTCCGGGAACTGTATAATAATTGCCGTTAAACGGCACAGCGTATACCATCTTGCTTTCCATATCCATTTTTACAATCTGATAAAATTCTCCGTCATGAATATAGACTGCGCCTTCATATAGTTCGTGAAATGCCTGACTCTCATCCATCTCCGTAATTACTTTTCCCGTTTCCTGATGAAGCAGCTGATACCGGTTTTTGTCAATGTTTCTGAGAGAAAAATCCCCTGCCGGATACTGACCGCCGGACCAGGCAAATCGTCCGCCCTGATTTCTCACTTCTTCCATTTTCAGAAGGACCGGTATGACTTCTCCAAGATCCGGAAACACTCCCATATCATCCAGAGACAGCGGAAGCTCCGCAGCTGCCGCCCGGATATGTGCCAGCTCGATCAGGAGATTATCCGGATCTGCAATGGCATTCTCACTGCTTCCTTCAAAAAGCCAGCCTGGTTCCAGGGCAATATACTGATCCATGGGAAGCTGATCCAGAATCAGATAGTTGGTACATTTTTTACTGTTTCGACCTGCGCGGCCGGTCTGCTGCCAGAAAGAAGCCCTTGTCCCCGGATATCCCACCAGAACGGTGGAAGATATTTTGCCGATATCGATGCCCAGTTCCAGCGCATTGGTAGAAACCAGTCCCAGCAATTCCCCGCTGATCATTCTCTGTTCAATGGACTTCCGTTCCTGAGGCGTATAACCGCCGCGGTATCCGGAAATGCGGTCAGCACCCACTGTCCCGAGAAATCCGCTGCCATCCAGATGATCCCTTGTTTCTTTCAGGATTACTTCCACATTTCGTCTGGATTTCGCAAAAGCAATAAAGCTTTCTCCCTGCTCCATCAGTTCCGGAAGCATATCTGCAGCAACATTTGTCACCGACCGCTGACAGTAATATTTCTCATCTCTGCCCGTAATCTTCGGCGGCTGTATCAGACAGTATTCTCTCTGTGCAGTCCCGGAACCATCCCTGTCAATACAGACAAACTCCGTCCCGCAGATTTTTTCCGCCAGTTCCGCAGGATTGGCAATTGTGGCAGAACTGCACAAAAACTGCGGCTGTGAATGATAATATCTGCAGATACGGGATAAGCGCCGAAGTACATTGGCCATATGAGAACCAAATGCTCCCCGGTATACATGAAGTTCATCCAGTACCACATATTTCAGATTCGAAAAAATAAAATCAAATCCATACTTGCTGTGATTCGGCAGCATGGCACCATTAAGCATATCCGGATTGGTCAGAATAATATTCGCCTGTCTGCGTATCCGGCTCCGCTCTGCCTGCGGGGTATCCCCGTCATAAACCCCCGCATCGATTCGATTCCGTCCGAAATATTCAATCCACGGAAGAAGCGCCCGGTACTGATCTGCCGCCAGCGCCTTGGTCGGATACACAAAAATCGCTCTTGTCATCGAATTTTCCAAAATTTCACTGATGACCGGAAGCAAAAAGCTCAGCGTCTTCCCGCTTGCCGTAGAAGTCGTAATCACAAGATTTTTCCCCTGCTTTGCCTGTTCAAACATTTCTGCCTGATGGCAGTATAACATATGAATTCCCTGATGCTTCAGATAACCGGCAATTTCCGGCTCTAATCCTGTAGGAAAATCGGAGAATACAGGTTCTCTTGCAGGTATCGTTTTTTTATAAATAATGAAATCGTCTATCGTCATGCAGATGCTCTCTTTCCTGGTATTATCGGTTATGTTCCGATTAAAGGCTGAAACCTGTGCTTTCTCTGCTGTAATTTACAAACACGCTCTAACCCGTATATAAAAATATTTTTAAGCAATTGTTATACAGTCATTCTATAACAGAAACAATTGTTATGCAAGTACTTTTTCGAACATTTGTTTGTGTTTTGTGGGAAAGAATCCTGCCAGGAGGGCTTTATTTTATCATAGGAAAATGCTAAACACTTTCCTATGATAAAATAAATCGGCGTACGGAAATGGCTTTTCCATGTCATTTCTGTACGCCGATGTTGGTTTTATGAATTACTTTTCAGAACATCTGATTCAATTGTTTCAATCCTGCTTTATGCTTTCACATTACTCTTCCTTGCTTACAAATTACCAATATAATCCCATATATTTCTCCGCTTCATCTTCAGTTAAAGAAAATTCCTCGATGATGTTTTTGACCACTTCCTCCCTGCTCACATGAAACTTCCTGCAGGTTCTAATTGTGCCACCAATCATTCCTTCCTGCCTTCCCTCTTGCCTTCCTTCTTGCGCTGCCCTTTTCTCTAATGGCCTTCTCCATGACCTCTTCCATGACCTCTTTCACGGTCACCTTCTTCTACAGGGAGTCCAAAATATTCTTTTCCCTTGGAACAGTGCAGATTGTCTGCTGGGCAGTGATGGTCACAGCAGGGACATACGTTATTTTCATTTGTCATTTTTTCCTGATTATCCATTGTTATCTTCCTCCATTTTTTGTTTTATCGTTCTTTCTTTTTTCCATTGGACCAATAGTTTCTGTATCATCTTTTTCAGCTGAAGCTGTTCTTCCGGCTGTAGTGCCGAAAAATAATCTTCTTCCTCTCTGCCCTGGCGGGATTCTTCAGCCATTGCTCTTCCCTTCTCTGTCAGGCATACGATCATCTTCCTGCGGTCTTCCTCATCTTTCTCACGTCGAAGCAGCCCCTTCTGTTCCATCTTGGAAATAATCTCACTGATGGAACCCGGTTCAATTCCAAGCTGCTTCTGTAAAGATTTTTGACTGATCTTCGGAGTATCCAGCAAAATATTTAATATCCGATTCTGTCCTCTTTGCCGTCCGCTTTTTTTCTCTGCGATATATCCACAGCGTACAAGTAATGATAGCAGTGATGCTTCCTCAATATTAAAATGTCCATGACATTCATGATAATACTTGCATTTTTTTTCATCAAACTCTTTCATAGGAATTCCCTTTCCACTTCTTTCGGTACCTTGATATTATAATACAACCGGTTTTTCTATTTGTCAAGGTACCAAAGCATTTTTTTAATATTATGCCTGCCATAAGTTTTCAAAGCAAACGGCAGGCATTCTTTTCTGTATATTTTTCTATTTATCTTTGTGTATAGTTCCCTTTATATTTTCTGTAAATTCTTTTTATATCGCAGTTTCTTTTATACCACAATTTTTCTTCATGAAAGAGACTTCAGCACCGGAAGCAGCGCATCCAGAACAGGCTTATAACCATTCGCATACATATGCATCCCCTCTATGGTATATTCTTCTTTCAGATTTCCCTTCTCATCCCGGATTCCGTCATTCACATTCAGATATACTGCCCCAACTTCTTCTGCAAGTACAGCAACTGCCCTGTTTGCTTCTTCTATGCGTGCATTTGTCCGGATTTTCAAAATCTCCTGCATTCCGGGATTATCTTTTGCCGCTTCCGGATTGACAGGATAATAAGCAAGCATATACAGCTTTGCCTCCGGAAGATTTTCACGAATACCATTGAGTATCCGGCGATAATTCCCGATCAATGCTTCACAGCTATAATCTGCAGTATTCAGATCATTGGTACCAATATTGATAAAAATATGAGCCGGTTTCAGGCCATAGATACAGGCATCCATATTGTCCAGCAGTTCTTTCGTTGTATAACCGCCTACTCCGCGGTTATAAACAGTCAGTGGAATGTCAAAATCCTGCAGAAACTCGTAAATCGGGAACTGTTCCATCAGACTGGAACCAACAAAAAGAATCTGTCCAGGCTTTACATATTGATTCAACCGTTTGAATCGTTCTACTTTATCCTGCTTCTCCTGCATCCCTTTCTCTGCAAACATACTCTCTATCGCCTGCTGCAATTGTCTCTGCTGCTCTTCATTCAAACTGTTTGCGACTTCTTCCCATAACTCCATCGCCGTCTTTCCTCCCTCATTTGAGTCAAATTTCCCACAAATTGTGACGCAATATCATTCCTCTCCGCCACAGTGCGATCCTGCCCGGAGGGCTTTTGGGTATCACAGGAAAATGCAAAGCACTTTCCTGACGATACAAAAAAAGAACCGGGCTTGATACCCGATTCTTCCTATTAGCGTGCGTTAGAGGATTCGAACCCCCGACCTTTTGGTCCGTAGCCAAACGCTCTATCCAGCTGAGCTAAACGCACATCTTTTTGCGAATCACCTTCGCAACAATGAGTATTCTACCCTATATAATCATTTTTGTCAACACTTATTTTAAAATTTTTTTCATTTTTTTATCAGTCGTTTTTACCAGTACCGTTTTCCTGCTTCCAGGACTCTGTCAAACCAGATTCCCTCTTTATTTTACAGGTATCTCCAACGCAGAATTCCCTCATTACTTTACAGGTATCTCCAACGCAGACTTCTCTGCATCAGAGATACCTTTTTCCTGCAGATCTCTTATTTCACAATACAGAAAATTTTATGCATCCAGCAGGAATGCCTTGTATGCTTTCTTTGCCTCATAAACATCTGCCTTGCTGGTAACTTCCCAGGGCGCGTGCATGCTCAATACAGCTACACCGCTGTCAATGACTTCCATGCCATAGAGTGCTGCGATAAATGCAATCGTTCCGCCGCCGCCAACATCCACTTTGCCAAGTTCTGCTGTCTGGAAAGCAACCTGATGGCTGTCAAAAATCTTTCTCACACAGGCAACATATTCCGCATTGGCATCATTGGAACCGGATTTGCCGCGGGCGCCGGTAAATTTATTCAGAACAATTCCTCTGCCGAGAAAAGCAGCGTTCTTTTTCTCAAAGCACTCTGCAAAAGCAGGATCAAACCCGGCACTTACATCAGAGGACAGCATTCTGGAATTGCGCAGTGCACGGCGCAGTGTCAGTTCCGAATAGCATCCGCAGCATTCCATAAGTTCCGCAACACTGTTTTCAAAAAATCTGGACTGCATACCGGTAGCTCCTACACTGCCGATTTCTTCTTTATCCGTAAGCAGACAGCAGCTTGTGCGTCTCGGATTTTCCATTTCCAGCATAGCCAGGAAAGAAGTATATGCACAGACACGGTCATCCTGTCCGTAGGCAGCGATCATACTGCGGTCCAGTCCGCATTCTCTTGCTTTGCCTGCAGGCACCACTTCCAGTTCTGCAGAAAGGAAATCTTCTTCTTCAACGCCGTATTTCTCATTCAGAATTCTTAAGATATTTTCTTTGACTGCTTCTTTTTTCTTTTCATCCGGAAGGTCTGCCAGCGGACGGCTTCCGATCAGAATGTCCAGATTCTCGCCCTCCACTACTTCCGATGCTTTTTTCTCAAGCTGCCTTCCCGCAAGATGGATCAGAAGGTCTGTGATATATACCACCGGATCCTCTTCTGCCTCTCCGATATTGACATCTACAACAGTTCCGTCCTTTTTGACAATCACACCGTGAAGTGCCAGAGGAAGTGCTACCCACTGGTATTTCTTAACGCCACCGTAATAATGCGTATCAAGATATGCCAGATCTGCATCTTCATATAACGGGTTCTGCTTCACATCAAGACGCGGGGAATCAATGTGCGCGCCAAGAATGTTCATACCATTTTCCAAAGGCTCCTGTCCGATATGATAAAGAGCAATGATTTTCTTCATACCGACAGAATATACCTTATCTCCTGCCTTTAACTGTTCTCCGGCTGCAGCTTTTTTCTCAAGGGAAACATAGCCTGCTGCCTCTGCTTCTTCAATAATTCTGGACACGCATTCTCTTTCTGTCTTGCCGGCATCCAGAAAATGACGGTATAAAAGAGCTGTTTGCTCCAGTTCTTTTTCTTCTGCTTCCGTATAGGTAAGCCATGCATTTCTTCGTTCCATGTTTCTTCCGCCTTTCTTTTCTATCATTCCCATACTTACGATATTATAAAACACTTTCCATGGTATTTCCATACTTATCCAAAATTTCCCTGACCTGCTTCCGGCTCCGGACACCCTCACTTGCCCCTACCGTTTCTGTTGCCAGAGCTCCACAGATATTCGCGCGGCAGATACATTCTCTCAGCGTCACTCCTTCCGAAAGTCCCCAGAGAAAGCCTGCTGCAAAAGAATCTCCCGCACCAGTCGTATCCACACAGCGGATTCCCTGAAGTGCAGGAAATTGTCCGGCGATGTCTCTGTTTTTTACAAAACATCCATCTGCTCCGCATTTGATTACCACAGTCCCCACGCCGCAGGCCAGAAAACGTTCTGCCATCTCTCCTGTCTGAACTGCACCGGTAACCATCGCTGCCTCTTCTTTATTTGCAAAAAGATAATCCACATAAGACAGAGCTTCACGGATATCTTCTGTTGTCTCACCGTTTTTGCACTTCGTCATATCCGCACAGACAATCATCCCTTCCTGTTTTGCTCTGCCAAAAATCTCCGCAAGTGCATCCCCTCCCAGCTCCGGCGACACAAAAATACTGGCAAGGCAGAAAATCCCGTCCGTCTCCTGTCCCTCACCGGAAAAAAGTCCGGAAAAATGCCCGGGTGCAAGCTTTCTAAGAGAACTTTTCGGATTTGTAAAAAAACTGCGGTTTCCATCCTTCTGGACCATCACCACATTGACACCCGTCTGCACGGAATTGTCCACGGTAAACAGCTCTGTTCCGATTCCCTCTCTATGGCAATGTTCCAGAATCATACTTCCGGCCTTGTCCTCTCCCACAAGCGTAAGCAGTTCCACACTCCCGGGCTTCTCCAGAAGTCTTGCCAGTACAGTGGCTTCGTTCAGCGCATCTCCGCCTGTGGATATTTTTATAGTATCCACAGGAACAGAACCTTTTTCAAAAACATGATTCTCCACAGGACACACCAGAACATCCAGAATTCCGGCACCTGCAATCACGATCCGCTTGTTCATACCTGATCCTTTCTTTCCTATACATCTATATGGCAGACATTTTTTCTGCCATACACTTGTCTAATTTTTCAAACACACTTTAACCAGTACATCGCACATGTTTTCTATCACAGACTGCAAAAGTATTCCTGCATTCAGATTACTCCCGGAATGATGATTTGTCAAAACATTTCCCTGCTGTGGCATTCCCTCCTGTGGTATTCTCTCCTGCGGTATTTTCTCATGCGATATTCCCACTGTCCATCAGCGTTGTGACTGCGATTTTTTCAAAGAAATCAGTTGCTTAATTTTCTCCTGTTTACTATAGTATATAAATGACATCCGGCTCTGAATTCATGTTTTTATGCATCAATAACGACACCTGCTTACTTACGAATCAATGCACGGAACGTCACAAAAATCCCAAAGGAGGTAACCATACCATGCATCATGCTTCTGACCTGCAGCACATGCTCCATTCCATTCACCGAAAAAGCTATCCTGCTTATAAATCACTGAAAGGTGCCTATCAGTTTGAGAAATATATCTTATCCATCGACCATGTACAGGGAGATCCTTTCGCCTCCCCGTCACACATCAGTGTGCGAATTTCGCACCAGGATGCCGGATTTCCCAAAGAATATTATCAGGAGAAAATCGGCCGCATCACACTTTGCGATTATCTTACCAGACAATTTGAACAACAGGTAAACCGCTATACCTTCCGCGCCAAAGGCTCCGGCAAAAGCGGTCTGATTTCTGTCACACACTGCGGTCAGGAAGTTCTGGAACGCACTGCCTGCGAAATCACAGAAAAAGGCATTACTGCCCGGTTCTTTATCGGATTTCCGTCCAACGGACGCACCATCAATGCCCCGGAACTTGAAAAAATTCTTTTTGATTTTCTTCCTGTATGTGTACAGAAGGCATTCTTTTACCGGAATTTAAACCACAGTCATCTGGAACAGGCTATTTTTCTCGCAGAAGACCAGGCGTGGATCCGTCAGGAACTGAACCGCCGTTCCCTTGCTGCTTTTGTTGCAGACGGTTCTGTGCTTCCCAGAGAAAGCGGCATTTCCTCCCGCCCTATGAAAGATTCCGTACCTTTTGCATCACCGGAAACCCTTCAGATCACCATGGAGCTTCCACACAAAGGAACCATCACCGGTATGGGAATTCCCACCGGCATTACGCTCATTGCAGGAGGCGGTTATCACGGAAAATCCACCCTTCTGAACGCACTGGAGCTTGGGGTTTACAACCACATTCCGGGAGACGGACGGGAATATGTAATCACCGATGAGACAGCCCTGAAACTCCGTTCAGAAGACGGCCGCTTCGTCAAAGATGCAGATATTTCTCTTTTTATCAATGATTTGCCGAACAAAAAAGACACCCGCTGTTTTTCTACAGAGGATGCCAGCGGCAGTACTTCTCAGGCTGCCGGAATTATAGAAGGAATGGAATCCGGCAGCCGTGTATTCCTGCTGGATGAAGATACTTCTGCCACAAATTTTATGGTTCGCGACGCCTTCATGCAGAAAGTCATCCAGCGGGAAAAAGAACCCATTACGCCTTTTCTGGAGCGTGCAGCTGACCTGTATGGAAAAGCCGGTATTTCCACCATTCTGGTAGCCGGAAGCTCCGGTGCTTTTTTTCACATTGCAGACACGATCATCCAGATGGACAATTATCGTGCAGTGGATATCACAGAGCATGTCAAAAAATTGTGCAGGGAGTATCCTCTTCCCGGCTCTGTAATCCCCGCCTTCCAGCTGCCAGAAAGCACCCGGATTATGACAAAACCGGCTTTCCGGTTCCCTCTGAAAACAAAAGTTCACGGAAAAGACGGATTCTCTCTGGACAGACAGGAAATCGACCTTCGCTATATCGAACAGATTACAGACAGTGAACAGACCGCTGCCCTTGGACTGCTTCTGAAATATGCAGTGGAACACCTGATTGACGGAAAACGGACCCTCGGGGATATCGTCCTGTATCTGGATGACCAGCTTCGCAAAAAAGGACTCTCGTTCCTTGCGGACGGTTCCAGTATCCCCTGCGGCTATGCCATGCCTCGTGTTCAGGAAATTTTCTCCTGCTTCAACCGCTTCCGCAGACCGTAAGAAAGTATTCCGGAACTTCTCTCTGAAAATTTCGCACACTAAAACCGCCGCCTGCTGACGATCTTACCAGCTAGGCGGCGGTTTACTTGGTTTTATTTTTTAGGGAAAGGAAAGAGTTCCGGCAACGCTCCCGGCATTGAAGTGTTACCGGCATCTTAAAAGCGGTTTGACTTTTAAGATGTATATATCATATCGTATAAATGTGAGGAGAATTTGTCCAATTTCTAATAAATTTATAAAATTTATTAAAAATGGTTTATAATCTTTGATTTTTATATACTCTTTGAGAGTAATTCCTGTGTTTACCCCAATTTTTACCCCAATACGCTCCCTTAATAATCAAAAGAGGCAGCAGTCATAAAACCGCCACCCCAGTAAAACCATTTTCAATTTGCTTCATTTCCTGTTGTTTGGTATCCGGAAGAACATGCGAATATAAATCTGCAGTCATAGCCAGACTGTTATGCCCCAGAATCTTTTTCAAAGTCTGCATGTTGCCGCCCTCTTCTATATAACGGGTAGCAAATGTATCTCTGAACGCATGGTGCGTAAAATACTCTATGTCTATTCCCTGCGCTTTAAGTCTTTTCAGTACACTATTGATCGAATACCCTACTGTAGAAGAAGCAATCGCTCTGGATCCGTTACTCCCAATAAAAACATTATTATCCATCTGCCGGGCAAATACTTCTCCATACACCATTGAAATCTTTTCGCGCTGCATCTGAAGGATCTGTTTTATCGTATCATTCATAGGAACATCTCTCTTACTGGTTTTTGATTTCGGAGATGTTTCTGCAATTCCCCCACCTTTTTTCCATGAAATTGTTTTCGAAACATGAACCACATTATTGATATAATCAATATCCGACCATTTTAAGGCAGTAATCTCATTAATTCGCATCCCTGTGCATAAGGAAAAGCAGAAAAATTCATACAGCCATTCGTTCCGTGCTTCCTGCATGAATGCCTGTTGTTCTTCTCTGGTTAAAGCACGGTGAATTGTCTCACTGGCTTTTGGCTGCCCATCTGTTCTCAAAGGCTTTACAGTAAGTGAAGGATTCTTTGTGAGAATTTCATCATCAACAGCACCGCTTAATACAGATTTCAAGACCGCTATAACAGAATTAGTCGTTGTAGCACTTAATTTCTTCGATAAATCCTGCTGCAGTTTTATCACCTCTCGTTTTTCAATTCTCTGAACTTTCGTCTTTCCAAGAACTGGCTTGATATGGTTATCATACCTTGATCTCACTATTTTAGCACTACTTTCCTTCACTATCCCAATTCTTGACTTCTCCCATTCCCCAAAATAGGAATCCAAGGTCACATTCTTGTTTGAATTATATAATCCTGCCTTTATGTCCTCACGCATTTGCATTTCATTCTCAGAGCATTCTTTCACGCTATGGCCATAAGCACTGTATCTCTTACCGTTCACCGTGAACCGTTTCTCAAACAGACCGTTTTCTTTCTTCCTCATTCCGGATGGCATCCTCGCCATAAATAACACCACCTTTTCTATGCGAACAGGGCAGCAGGCGCCGCCCCAGGTAGGACAGCCCTGGTAACACTGTCCTGTGTATATGTATCATCTTCGAATGTAATTTCTTATCCGGCAGCAGGATTATTGGCGCTCCTGCTGCCTATTTTGGTTGGTTACATCTATGTACTTGGAATTATCCTAGATCTCTCGACCATTTACGCCGTAGGAACTCCACATTTTCAAAAATCATCTGCTGTATTGCTTTTGAAGAATCTTCCAGACTTACCAAGCGGGACCGCATATCAGAAAGCCAGGACTCCGGTATAATGCGGATCAGGTGACGGAAATATGGTGCAATGTCATTGTGCATGTGTAGCACCGCCTTTCCTTCTGGCACGCTCTTCGCGTTTGCCCTGGATCACGCCGTAAGTGTACGCCTGAGACATTAAAAACATGGGGGCGCTGAAACCACCAGATTTTTTTATTATCTCATTGAATACCGCACGCAAATATGTATCTTTAATGCAAACAATCCCTTGTTGTCCATTTATTCTCAGTTCCTCTTTTATTTTTCTGGCACGTTTGACATCTCTCAGCACTTCAAGCGTTTCTCGGAATCCGGAAGGAACCTTGTCAACAATCTCCTGTTCTTTCTCCTGATCTGCTTTCAGAAATGCTTCTGCAGACCTAAGATAAATGTCAAAATCCTTGTTGTCACTATTCAGCACCACGATATCCGCGGCTTTATCATAAAAAAGCGTGAGAGTATCAATAGGAGCATCGTCATCAAACTGGTTCAAAATACATGTTGC